>JASHVW010000175.1 GCA_030044395.1 Verrucomicrobiia bacterium | reverse complement strand
CGCCCCTGGCCGTGACGTCGCCTTTAACGATCGCCTCGGATTATTGTTTGTTAAAGCCACTCCGGAGGAGTTGGATACCGTCCAGCGCGCGGTGCAGGCCTTGAATCAGGTCGCACCTGAAGTTCACATCAAAACACGCTTCATTGAAGTGACGGAAAACAACAACGATGCCCTCGGTTTTCAGTGGTATCTGGGTAATTTCATCAACGGCACGGTCGTCGCTAATGGCGGCAGCGCGCCTTCACTCCAAACCCCCAATTCGCCCACCGGCTTGTTTCCCGGGGAAACCGCGGCCAATGAAATCGCCGGTTCGGCCAATGACCAGTTGCTCACTTCAGGCCTCGGTTACGTCAGTTCCGCCACTCCCCCGACAATCGCCACCATCACCGGTATTATGACCGATCCGAATTTCCGCGTCGCCTTGCAAGCCCTCGAACAACGCAGCGGTGTTCAGGAACTGAACGAACCGGATGTTGTCACCGTCAGCGGTCGCCAGACCGAAATCCGCGCCACGGACATTCAATATATTCTGACGGGCTATGGCTTTGAGGAGGGCAACACCGGTATTGGCGTAGGGACGGGTGTTCCATAATTTTCAACTCAGGTTCCCATGAAAATTCCCATGAAAAAGCAACTCTTGATTATTTCAGGCGTCACCGCCGTCTTGTTTTCGGCGATGGATTCTCGCGCGCAAGTGGTCAACAATACCCCCACCCCTTCCGCCATCACGCCCATCACCCAGCAATTCGAAATCGGCCCGGTCCTCGACGTGGTTCCTTATGTCCTGGCCGATGGGTACACCATCAACCTCACCCTCATTCCCGAGTTGTTGCAATTTGACCAATACGATACGCCCCCAACGGTTCCAGGCGTAAATGTCGCCAACGTCGTGACCGTCCCCACCGTCCTCCCCCACTTCACCGTGCGGGTAGTCACCACCACCGTCAACGTCTGGGACAACCAAACCGTCGTCCTTGGCGGACTGATTTCTTCAACTGTGGAAACCGAAAATGACGAAGTGCCATTCCTCGGCGATTTGCCCCTGCTTGGACGCCTCTTCCAAAGCCAGTCCAAGTCCACCATCAAAAAGAACCTGATGATCTTTGTGACCTCCACCATCGTTGACCCCGCCGGAAACCGGATCCATAGCGATGAGCAATTGCCCTTTAATCCGGCGACGATCCCCCCGCAACCCGCGGAGGATAACCAAACTTTTCGACCGGGTCCCTTGACGCCTCCAGCGGGAAACCTCGCTCCGGTGTCACCCTGATCCCACAATTCAAACTAATGATTTTGTGGACCGGTTGCTGATTGTTGACGGACATGCCTACGCCTATCGCGCGTTTCACGCGATTCGCGAATTAAGGTCGCCGGACCGCAAACCGACGAACGCCATTTACGGCTTCGTCAAAATGCTGGAGAAAATGCGGCAAACTTTGGCCCCGGACCACCTCATGGTGGTGTGGGACGGCGGATTAAGCGCCGCGCGCCTCACGGCGCTGCCTGAATATAAGGCGCAACGCCCGGAGATGCCGGACGATTTGCGGCTGCAATTGGATGAAATCGCCGCTTATTTGGAAGCGGCGGGCGTCGCCTCCTATTGCAGTCCGGGTATCGAGGCGGACGATTACATCGCCTGTCTGGCGCGCCAGGCGGCGCAAGCCGGACTGAGCGTGGTTATCGCCAGTTCCGACAAAGACTTTATGCAGTTGGTCACGTCGCACATCGGATTGCTGAATCCGAACGACAAGACCGAGACCGTTTGGACCGATGAACAGGTCCGCGCCAAAACCGGCGTTGACCCGTTACAAATCGTTGACTGGTTGAGTCTCATGGGCGATAGCGTGGACAATATTCGCGGCGTGTCCGGCGTTGGGCCTCGGACTGCGGCCGATTTGCTGAGACAATTCGGCTCGATCGAGGATTTATACCGCCGTTTGGACGCGGTTAAGTCGGAAAAATTGCGGAGCGCCATTGCCGAATCGGAAAATATTGTCCGGCGCAACCGTGAATTGGTGCGGTTGCATGAAGTGGCATGCAAATTTGCGGCCGATGATTTGCGGCCTGCCGCGCCCGATCTGGCGCGGCTGCGACGGTTGTATGAACGATGGGGATTCAGGAAAATGCTGGCGGCGTTGGATGCCACGCCGGAAAAACAGGCCGTGTTGATTTAAAAATGAATTTGCGCATTTGGAACAGAATGGTTTGCAAACCGCAACCGGTTTTGCGGCAACCATCGCACTTTTTTCAAATTATTTTTGGACAAACCGCGTGGGGCGGGGTAAAATTTCCCCAATCATTTTGTATGTCGTTGCAGTCGCCGTTCGCCCGCAAGGCCGCCGTGATTCTCAGTTTGGGGTTCGTCCTCGTGCTTCCCGCGACGCTTTTCGCCCAGACAAACTACTATGCGACGAACGGAACCGAATACGCCATTGCGGGACAGTTGCCCGGGGACCAGGTCTTCCCCGATGTGGCCCTCAACAGCAGCGGCGGCTTCGTGGTCTGGCAGGATAATGCGACGGCCGGCGGCAGCCTGGAAATCTGCGCCACCCGTCTCGACTCCACGTTGTCCGCCACCACTTGGTCCGATGAACAAGTTGACGCCCAGGCAAGCAACGACCAGGAAAATCCCCGCGTCGCCTTGTTGAATAATGGCGGAGCCGTCTTCGTCTGGCAGGGAGGACTCGAAGGGGTTAACCAGCATATTTACGCGAGATTTCTTACCTCGAGCAACAATTGGCTTACCACCTCTGATCTCATGGTCAACACGTTCAATCAGAGCTATCAAGTCAATCCCGCCGTGGCCGTTCTCAACGACAGCAACGTCGTCGTAGTCTGGAGCAGCTTTGATGAAGCCGCCTCCAACAGCATGCAGGATGTCTATGGCCAGATCCTTTCCCCGACCGGCCAGAAAATCGGCGGTGAATTTCTCATCAATCAGTTTACCGCCTACAACCAGCGCAACCCAACCGTGGCTGCCTTGGCCAACGGCGGATTTGTCGTCGCCTGGGTTTCCGAGCAGGAGCGCGCCGCCGCTCCCAATTGGGGGACTAACACTAGCTATATCACTGCAAGTTCAATTCCGCCGGTCAGCGTGGATGTTTATGCGCGTCTTTTTAACAGCAACGGCATCGCCGCAACCAATGGCCTCGGCAATACCAATGAGTTTGTCGTAAATGCGGATTTCAAACCTTGCGCCAATCCGGCCGTGGCCGCCGGCTCGGACGGCGGCTTCATGATTACCTGGTGCGCCCGGGATACCGTGAATCTTGCAAATGGTTGGGATATTTACGCCTGCCCATTTTCCAGTGCCGCCGCCGCCGGGCAGGTCTTTGAAGTCAATTCCTATACTTTCGGCGACCAATACGTGCCCCGCATCAGTTCGATTGGCACGGATTATCTGATCGTATGGACCAGTATGGGACAGGACGGCTCGCGTGAAGGCGTGTTTGGACAGTTCGTGCATGACAGCGGCACGAATAGCGCCTTCACTGGCGTCGAATTCCTTGTCAACACCACCACGGTCAATTCCCAGATGGATCCGGCGGTCGCCTCGGATGGCGTAGGCCAATTCCTGGCCGTCTGGACCAGTTTTACCGGCATCCAATATGGGTTTGATTTGTACGCCCAACGCTATGTCAATGTGGCTGACGCTTTGTTCCCGATGAGCGCGCCCAATGTCTGGGCGCCCTTCACCGTCATCAGCAACGTGTATCAACCGCAACTGGTCGTTTCCTGGCCGCCAGTCCAGGGCATCTCGATTGCCAATTTTAACGTGTATGTGGATGGCGCCATGACGCCAACCGCCGTCGTTCCATCCGCCACCACCAATAATTGGTATTCCTGGACGATGACCGCCGCAAATGGATTGACGGCCGGCAGCACCCATACATTCACCGTGAGTTACGTGACCACCGACGGGGGCCAGTCTCCGCCTTCGCCTTCAGCCAGCGGCACCGCCTGGCAGAGTGGCGATTATTACGGCGTCCCCTTCCAGTGGATGGAACAGTATTATGGTGACAACTTTAGCGCCTGGCCTTCCGGCACGGCCCCGCTCGTGCCAGGCGGCCCCACACTCTCGCAGGTGTTTATGACCGGTGGCAATCCGACCAATTCCGCCACCTGGCTCTCTACCTCGCTGGTCCAGACGCGCCTGGGAATGGCGCTGATATGGAACACCCAGCCGGGACTTACTTATCAGGTCCAGCAAACCACCAATTTTGGAGCGTGGAACAATGTCGGAACTCCGATCTATGCTGCCGGAACGAATGATTTTATTTATGTCGGAGGCACTTCGGCGGGCTTTTACCGCGTCCAGTGCGAAAACCCATGAACAATTTGCGAATAATCAAATTCATTCTGTGTGTCGCGCTCCTGGCGGCCAGTGTGCCCGCTGCCTGGGGATTCTCCTTGAACGGCCCGGTCGCCACCGGCGACGCCTCCTATGAAACCCCCGCCATCGGTTATGACCCCGACAGCTTGATCCCCAGCGGCTCGGTCACGGTCGGCAACACAACAATTACCATCCTTGGGATTTACAGTCAGTTGTCCATAGGACCGATGAACATGGGAGAGGAATACCGGCCGAACATTCCGGTCTGGTATTACGCTTATGACGCCAGCTTTCTGGATACCTATGGCTCAAACGCCGTGAATTCAATTGACCAGGCCTTCAACATCATTAATAATTCGTTCACCTATACCAACAGCGCCGCCACCAATAGTATCGGC
>JASHVW010000174.1 GCA_030044395.1 Verrucomicrobiia bacterium | reverse complement strand
AAGTCCAAAGGGCTGGCGCGACCAGCATGTCCGGACGCGGTTCGAACCCGGCATGACCAATAACTTGGAAATGGCATTGGAACCAAAAGGCACAGATTTCATCGGCACGGCGAAGTGACTGCGGAGAGCCTCTTACGCATGTATTTGCATTGAAATGCGGGCTTCGATTGTGTCTATCGCTTAGGCGACATTGCTTTTAAGAGCAGTTTCGGATGACAGATTTGAACCGGAAGCAGATCCGATTCTTCAAATTGAACACGCAACGGAATCTCTTCAATGTCCAACAAATCGGCATCACTCGTTGCCAGAACAGGGATACCAGCCAGCGATGTCTCCGCTAGAATCAATCCGTCGTTAAATTCACCTTCCGGCAGCAATCCAACACGCAACAGCTTTTGCGAAAATTGTTCGGTAATACCGTGCCCGACGGATTTCAAGTCAAACGGCGCCAATCCCCAGGCGCGCATTCGTTGCAGGGCCTTCAGTGCCAATGGTGTTTCAGCAGACTGCTTTTCAAGAGCGCAATACGCCAATTCCTGAATAGTGGTCGGCGGGACGGTCAGCGAATACCCGCGCTCCTGATAGACTTCGCGGAAGGTGTGTGCAAAATCCCGCCCGGCAGCCAAATCGAACAACAGGTTAGTGTCCAGCGCCAACCGTTTCTTTTGTCCCGGTGGCGCTATAAATAATTTGCATTCCGCGTTTAAACAGGTCTTCGCGCTGGCGCTCCGTCAGCTTGTTAGCTTCCCCGCGTACCCGCCTGGCGGTCCGCGACCCAGAAGTGGTCGCCGGATAAACGAAGTTTTTTAATTGATTTGTCTTTTTGCTCATCGCTTCATCTTTATTTTCACACATAGCGAGCTTCGTGTCCACCAGTTAATCTGCGCAGCCGCAATCAATTGTTAAAATCAAATGCATCCAGGGCTGGCAGGGCGTAGCCGTTAAAATCGAACAGGGTCGTGTTATCCACAACATTCGGCTGTCCAAGCTCCCAGCCTTCGCCCGAAACACAGATGAATATCGGGTCCCAATAGAGATCGCCGATGCAATGGCCGCCACTGACAACTTTTAACGCGTTGAAACAATTCAACAGGAATTCCTTTTGCCCCACGGGCGTGCTCGGGAACGGCTCGGGTCCGTCGTTGGCCAGTTGTCCGGGATAGCCGTCGCACAAGTTCGTGGACCAGTTGTATCCAGTTTCCATTATCAATACGGGTTTGTTGTACGTGGGATACCAGGAGTTGATCTGGTCCCGGGCCTGCTCCGCCGTCAGGCCCGTCCAGTAGGGATAATACGAACAGCCGGTGATGTCCCATGGGACGCCATTGCTCACGGCCTGGTTGAGAAAATAGGTCACGTCACCCGCGCCAACCGTGTTCATGTGCAGGATAACCTGCGTGGCGGGTGAGACCGCTTTCACGCCGGCATATCCCATCTTCAGCAGTTGGGCCAGTTGCGGCCAGTTGGTGATGCTTCCGTAAGGCAACAAAATTCCGCTCGCATTGATTTCGTTGCCGAGCGAAACGTATTGGGGAGTGGTGCCCTGATTTTGCATTTCGGTCATGAAATTGGTGGTAAAGTCATACACCGCGTTGGTGAGCTGGGCGAAGGTGTCATTCGTCCAGGCTTGCGGGACGTTATTGGCCCAGCCGTCGCTGTAATAAAAAGTCAATTCAATTTGCAATCCCAGCGCTTTTGCCTGCGCTGCCAGCGCCAGAATGTTCGTCGGGCTTTGGATGCCGACGGGCAAATCGCTGTTGGCCGGACTGGGATTGTTATACAGGCGCAGCCGGACAATGTTGCATCCGTGGTCTTTCAGTATCTGCAAACAATCCGTCGCCACATCGTTGGTTTCATAATAAATGCCGCCACCTTGCTCGACATACGTCAACTCGGAAACATCGCCGCCCTTCAAAAAGTTGTACGGGATGTCATCCTTGATCAATTGCACCGAATCCACACGGCACCAGTCGCCGCCGACGGTGTCATCGGAGTATATCCCGACCACGCATCGTCCGTTCGTGATGGTGATTCCCCGGACGATGATGTTGGTCCATTCCGGGGAAATGGGCAAACTGGTGATGCGGTCGTTTCCTCCGAGGTAACAGGCGCTTTGCCCCCCGCTGTTCTCAACCATCGCATCGAGCTTGTAGTATCCGTTGGGCAAATTGGTGACCAGTTGATACGCGTCCACTTGATACGGAGTGGAATTGCTCTCCTCCAGATAATAGGTCCCCGTAAAAGCGCCACCGGATATCAGGAAAGCCGCCGCTGATTCTCCCGACGTCTGCCAGTAAGCTGAGAGGTTTCCAGATTGAAAATCCCCGTCCTCCAATCCACCGATGGGGAAGGCGGAAACCCGGAAGAAACTGTCGGTGTTGGTCACGGAAAACGCCGCCGTGTTTTGTCCGGCCGTTTCAGGGCGGGCTGTCCACGGGCCTTGCAAATTGGTCGAGGCTTGAAGCTCCACGTTCAACGCCGCGGGCCAGGAAAGTGTAACCAGGCCATTCGAAACGGAACCGACGGAAAGGTTACTCACACTGGACGCCGTAATCATAAAATTGTCGAAATTAAATGTTCCGCCGGTTCCACTGTGGATGAAGACCAATCCCGCACCGGTAATATTTCCGGTTAAATTGTTTGCGGCCACCGGGCCAATCACCACGCCGCTGCCGGTGCCATTACCGCTCACCGTCAATGAATCCCATTGCGAAGCAGTGGGATTGAACGCATCGGTGTAAGTCGCAAAAGACCCGGTTGTCGTGGGCACGGGCAATGGATTCGCGCTCACATACCAGTTGGCGGCATTCATCTGGACCGCGAACCGCGCCGATACATTCGCCGGGG
>JASHVW010000173.1 GCA_030044395.1 Verrucomicrobiia bacterium | reverse complement strand
TGGCGGGATCAAAGTCATAAAGATTTGAAAGCTGATAACGGAGGGCGTTGCGGATGGCGCGATAGGTTTCACTGACCTTGTTGACGCGCTCCTCGCTCACGACAATGTCATTGCGGAAGTCCTGTGACGCGACCCATAGCCGCACCACATCCGCGCCCCATTTTTTGACGTAGGCTTCGGCGATTTGTGGTTTCTCATAGCCCGCCTGCTTGCTTTTGGAAATTTTTTCGCGGTCGGCGTCCACCATGAAGCCATGGGTCAAGACGGTCTTGAATGGTGCGGCGCCATTGGCCGCCAGTGACAGGAGCAAGGACGACTGAAACCAGCCGCGATGCTGGTCTGATCCTTCCAGATACATGTCGGCCTGAAATGGCTTTTCCTTCCCGGCGATTTCCGGGCGGCGCGCGATGACGGCGCGCGATGAACTGCCCGAATCAATCCACACATCCAGCGTGTCATTGGACTTGGCGGCGGCGGCCGGTCCGGTCCAACCCACCGGTTTCACGAGCGACCATAGTTCAGCCGCCGTTTTTTCGAACCACACATTCGAGCCTTGTTTTTCAATCAAATCAGCGGCATTGCGGGCGATTTGGGCGTCGAGAATCGCATTTCCATACGCGTCATAAAAGGCGGGGAGAGGGACGCCCCAGGCACGTTGGCGGCTGATACACCAGTCCGGGCGCGATTGCACCGCGCTCTTGATGCGGTTAACGCCCCAATCGGGAATCCAATCAACCCGGTCAATCTCGGCGAGGGCCGCGGAGCGGAAGGTTTTTTCTGAAGGCGCCGGTTTAACGGAAGTCTGACCAGCCGCAGATTTTGAATTGAGGCTCTTTAGGTCGTCTCCTGCATAGGCATGGTCAATCTTGATAAACCACTGGTCCATGGCGCGGAAAATGATGGGCGTTTTGCTGCGCCAGCAATGAGGGTAACTGTGATGATAATTCTCCTGGTGCAAGAGCGCGTGACGGGCGCGTAATACATGCAGAACGGCCTCGTTGGCGTCGCTTTTTCCGTGTTTGGATAAGGTGGATTTGCCCGACAATTCCGGGGGCATCTGTTGCTCCACCGGCAAATCATTCGTGTGGGCCAGCGCGCCATCATCATTCACCGGCGAATAGATCGGCAACCCGTGGGCGCGTCCCAGATTGTAGTCGTCCTGACCGTGCCCGGGCGCAATATGAACAAAGCCCGTGCCGGCATCCGCCGTGACAAAGTCCGCCACGAACAATTTCCCCGTGCGGTTACAGAAAGGATGTTGATATACAAATCCGGCCAATTCTTCAATCTCAAGCGGCTTTTCCATATAATGCTTCCAACCGCACTTTTCGGCAACGGCGGGCAGCAATCCGCGAAAGACAGCGTAATTTTCGTCTCCAACAGTGGCCAACACGTATTGAAAGCCCCTGTTATATGCGATGGCCAGGTTCCCCGGCAACGTCCAAGGGGTGGTGGTCCAGATGACGATAGAGGTCTTTTCCCGGCCCAGCACGGGAAATTTCACGTAAACGCTCTGGCTGATGTGGTCCTTGTATTCAACCTCAGCCTCGGCGAGGGCAGTCCGGCAGGGAATGCTCCAATAAACCGGCTTTTTTCCGCGATAAATGAATCCTTGCGCGACGATGTCCGCGAAAAGACGCAGTTCATCCGCCTCATATTGTTTGCTTAGGGTCAGATAGGGGTTTTCCCAATCCCCGAGCACACCGAGCCGCTTAAATTGAACACGTTGAATATCAATAAATTTGCGGGCATAGGCTTCACACGCCTTTCGGATCGTGGCGGCATCCACCGAGGTGTCGCCAGCTTTGCGCATTTCCTGTGACACTTTGAATTCAATCGGCAAACCGTGGCAATCCCATCCGGGGAGATACGGTGCGCTGAAACCCCGCAATGTTTTGTATTTGACGACGATGTCCTTGAGGATTTTGTTCAAGGCGTTGCCAATGTGGACGTCGCCATTGGCAAACGGTGGGCCGTCATGGAGCACAAATTTAGCTGCGCCGGCGCGCGATTCCTGGATCTTGGTGTAGAGGCGCTCCTCCTCCCATTTTTGCAAGCGTTCCGGTTCACGCAAGACCAGATCGGCTTTCATGGGAAAATCGGTGCGCGGCAAGTTGAGCGTGTTTTTGTAATCGGTCGCCATTTACGGAACGAAGACGGTAACAACGAAAAAGAGCGGTGTAAAAAGAAAAAACCGGACCAGTCAGTCAGGAGATGACCGAAAGGTCCGGGGAATTTGAGAGTAACAACGTGGGATCACGGAGAACTCCGGTTTTGCGCTTGTTACCAGAACGCAAACCGAAAAATTCAAAAATTGACAAAGATCAATGTTGCAACCACCCCCACCTCAAACTTGCAACGCCGCCAATAAATCATAATCGCTTATCTTTGTCAACAATATACACTAAAGTATAAGCAAGTATGATTTATTAGTTCCGTTTGATAAGTGTATCAGTATTTTCTCTCTTGCATATCCGATTGGCCGCAGACCCGCGTTGAAGGTGGGTTTATCGAAAGCTTCGACCTCCAAGATTGGACGCGCATTGGGACCACGAAGCGATTTGGAGTTTGCAGCCGCGTAAACGCAGCATTCCAAGTGCCCGGTTTATGGGGTGCGGCGGCAGGCGGAACCTGATGCCGCTTCGGGGAGGGCATGGAGGTTTTGTATTTAAGGCAAAGGAAGTTTTGAGTTTCTGAAAATGACTTTCGCTCCTAGCGCGCCTTTACGGACATTTGCTACGGAGGCGAGGCTCCGATCCAGTCGAACGTCTTTCTTTCGAGGAATTAGTGTCGTGAAGTTTTTACATCACCATTTCGTCGCCATTTCGGATTGACATGTTTCGAGTTTCATGGCATCAATTTTGGTCGGCACGGCACGGAATCGTCTGGAGGGATAGCCGTCGTTTGCAGCTTGTGAATAACTCGTGAACAAGAGTTAATATGTTGAGCTAGAAACTTTCCGCCAATTTGGTAAAAACGTTTGCACCGATAAAATTTGCAACGGGAAATCGGAGTCAGCAGAGTAAATGGGAAGAACGACAGAGGTTGTTAGATGTAAGTAACTATTAATCAACAGTTTATATATTAATTTTAACAATTGTTGGCGAATCGAGCACCCGGCGACAGAAATTGAATTTATAAATCAGCTCTTTGCCAGCCCAAATGCAGAAAAAATGTATTTTGCACTGATTTTGGGGAGAGGTGAATAAACGCCGTAAAGACAGGTTTTTTGACGGAATGCAAACACAACTTTCAGCGGAAAAAATTTGGAATTCGGCCCAGGAGCAACTTCGGTTAAGACTCAGCAAGGACACCTTTAGCATGTGGTTTGCGCCACTGCGCGCATACGCAATGGACGGAAGCCAGGTGGTCCTGGAAACCCCGAACGAGTTCTGCGAATTGTGGCTTAAGGACAACTACATCAGCCTTTTGCAAGATGCATTTACCGTGGCGGCGGGACGGCAGTTGCAGGTGAAATTCAGAGTGGCACCCGGGGGCGCTTCGATTACGCCGGAAGCGATTTCAGCGGCCGCCAGGGCCAAAGGCGGCGACCACAACCACGAGCGGGCGGCGGGCACCGACATCCATTTCAATCCCAAGAACACTTTCGACACGTTTGTGGTGGGCAACAACAACAATTTTGCGTACGCCGCGGCTCTGGCGGTCGCCCAGGCGCCGGGAAAATCCTACAACCCGTTGTTTGTATATGGTGGCGTTGGATTGGGCAAAACGCATTTGCTTCACGCCATCGGCCAGCATGTGACATCGAACAAAAAGAGCGCGCGGGTGGCCTACGTTTCCTCCGAAAAATTCACCAACGAATACATTGACGGCATTCAAAACAACAAGCTGGGCTCTTTCCGCAAGAAATATCGTCAGACGGACGTGTTATTGATTGACGACATTCAGTTTCTGGCCGGCAAAGAACGGATTCAGGAGGAATTTTTCCACACATTCAACGCGTTGCATGAAGGACACAAGCAGATAGTGCTCACCTGCGACCGGCCAGCCAGTGAGATCCAGGGACTAGAACACCGTCTGGTTTCACGGTTCGAATGGGGCTTGGTCACGGATTTGCAGCCGCCAGACATCGAAATGCGACTGGCCATCCTGCAAAAAAAAGCGCAACTCATGAGCGTTACCCTTCCCGAGGATATTCTGAACTTTTTGGCAAACCGTATTCGCACGAACGTCCGACGGCTGGAAGGCGCCCTGATTCGTGTCGCTTCCTATGCGTCGCTGACCGGGAAAAAATTGACGATTGAAATTGTCGAAGGGCTGCTCCGGGAAATTCTGCATGAGGAAGGCCGTTTTTCCATCAGCATCGAAGTCATCCAAAAGAAGGTTGCCGAGCATTATGACATCCGTCTGGCCGATATGACGAGCAAGCGCCGTCCGGAAAACATTGCTTTTCCCCGGCAGATTGCGATGTATCTCTCGCGGCAGATGACGGAAAGCTCGTTGAGCACCATTGGCGAAGCGTTTGGCGGGCGCGACCACGGCACGGTGCTTCACGCCTGCCGCCTCGTCAAAGACCGCATGGAAGTGGACGCCAACGTCCGCCAAGTGGTTCATTACTTAGAAAAGCAGTTAATGCGGTGAGTTTGCCGGAATGGAGGGAGACTTTGCGGCAGGTTTGGAAGCCTGCCATTTGCAGTTGGGAAGTCCGTTTTCGCCTTACGTCAACGACAAAGGATGGGGGCGGCAGCTTCGATGCCCGCCGTAACCCGCGAGACATGGTGCTATAGCAAATCCAACGCGCGGTGTAAATCGGCATCCGTATTGTAGAAATGAGGGGAGAAACGGAGATATTTTTTCCCGGTGCGGTCGGTGCGCAAGGACGTGACAATTCCCGCTGCCGACAGCTTTTTGTGCAAGCCGGCCATGTCCTTTTGGCCATGGAAGAATGAAGTGATGCTGCCGGAATTCCGCCCGGCATCAGCGTTCAAGACAGTGAAACCGCGTTTTTGCAATTCCGGCACGAGCCAATTGCGTTTGCGCAGCAATTCGGCGGAGATATTTTCGATTCCAAGTTCCAACGCCAGTTCCATTGCCGCGACCAGCCCGATCACGCCGAGCAGATTTTGGGTGCCAGCTTCGTATTTCACCGCACCGTCGCGAAAGACGATATGGTCCTGGGCCACGAAGTTCGGATTTCGCACATTATGCCAGCCATAAACCGGGGGGGTGAACTTTTCCTGAAGGTCGCGCCGGACATAAAAAATTCCCGCGCCACAAGGTCCCAGCAGCCATTTATGCGCGTCCGCAGCCAAAAAATCCACGTGCTCGACCGTTGTGTGAAAGGCCCCCAGTGTCTGGATGGCGTCGAGGCAAAACAATATGCCGCGGTCACGCAGGATTTTTCCGATTTCAGAAATTTCAATCCGGAAACCGCTGATAAAATGACAGGACGCCAGCGCGACGAGCTTCGTATTCTCGTCAATCTGCCCGGCAACATCCCTGGGGCGGATGACTCCCAGTCCGCGAGTGTTGAGCAGGCGCACCTCGACCCCCTGGTCAGACAGCGCCATCCACGGATAAACATTTGAAGGATAATCGTCGTGGTAAATGAGGATGTTGTCGTTGCGCCGCAATTTCAGGCCGACGGCGACAAAACTCAACGCAAGCGACGTTGGACCGACGAGGGCAATTTCGTCCGCCTGGCAATTCAGCAATCGCGCGCCGAGTTTGCGGGCGTCATTGAGGCGCGCCAGCATGAATTCCTCCTGGTCGCCGAGGGTGGATTTTTCGGCGCACTCCATTATGACGCCGGCGACGCGGCGCGGCAACGGGCAGACACCGGCATGCGCCAGAAAGACCTTGTCGCGAGCCACGGGGAACTCGCGCCGCCGCAACTCCTCATTTCCAAAAATATCGGCGATAGTCATCGTTTCAAAAGCCATTCATGGCGGCATTAAAATAACCCAACCAGAATTTGATGACATTATAGGCGACCAACAGAACGACCAGGCCATAAATTGTACCATTCATGATGCGTGTGAACACGCGGAGTGTGCGAAAACCTTCCTCCTGATAAAACACCTGCAGGCGCGCGAGCGTTTCATCCAATTTGCCGGTTTGCTCGCCGGTGGTGTAAAGGTTGGCGAACAATTCGGGAAAATAACGGGTCCGGTTGACCAGGTCCGCCGGCGTGGCGCCATGTTTCAATTCCGGCGGCCAGATGGAAAGGCCATTGATGAGGCGTTGGGAGCCGGCGGCCGCGGCGGCCATTTCCCAACTCTTGACCACCGAAACGCCGCCACTGATCAGAGCTTCGAGCGCGCCGGCCAGGCGGGAGAGCACCAGGTATTTTCTGGCGACGCGCAGAATGGGCACCAAGCCTAACAACGATTCAACTGTAAAGCGCCATTTTCCGCCGCGGTTTCCCTGGCATGCGAAAATCAGGAACAGAACGATGCCGTAAATTGCGCCAAAGACCACGGCTTTTTCAATTATAAATGGGATGCACTCGGCGTACTGGTGATGATAAATCCCCAGGGCGAAGGAGATCCAGAGATTGAGCGGAAAAACCAGTAGAAAGACGTGGAGTGTGGCGATGGTGACGATCAGACCGGCGATCGTGTCGCGAATGATTGCGGCGCGGGTGGAATAATAGCCGGCAAGGAGTTTGAAGCTGTTGTCCAGGCGCCCGGATTGCTCGCCGACCGACAAGAGTGCCACGTCAAATTCCGGCAACCACCCATGAATGCGAACCATACTGTCGCTAAAGGTCAGTCCGTCTTGCAAATGTCCGATGAGAACGGGAATGATTTTTCGCAGGCTGCCCACGGCGGGATTTTTTCCGGCCATCTGCAATGCCTGAATCAAGGGCACCCCTGAGGCGATCATCGAGCCAAGTTGATGATAGAATTCGGCGCGGCGGGAGAGTTGGCCGGGTGTTATAATCATTGGACTACAAGAACCGGAATGGGGGGAAATTACAAATCAAATCGTTTTGATTTTTATCGTCCTGACGGCTGCAGAAGCGGGGAATGTTATGCGGCAACCGCGATGCGTTCAAGGCTGGCTTTGAGGTCGCGTTTGCCCTTGGCTCCGACCATTTGTTCGGCGATCTGGCCCTTATTAAAAATCAACAGCGTAGGAATGGCGCGAATGCCGTACTGCGCGGCGAGCGATTGCTGCTCGTCCACATTAACTTTGCCGATTTTGATTTTGCCGTTGTATTCATCGGCCAACTCGTCCAGCAGCGGCGCAATCATTTTGCATGGGCCGCACCATTCGGCCCAGAAATCAACCAGGACGGGCGATGATGACTGCAGGACCTTTTCGGAAAAATTGTCCTGGGTAAGCGTAACGATCAGGGGTGAAGCCATAAGCCGAATGAGTCCCGTTATTGTTTTCAGTAGTTATTGCTAATGACATTATTGAGCGTCATCAGCATCCAGACGGTGGTCCCGATGGCAACCAGGGCCATCACCATGGCGGCGATGGCGAGAATAGTGTCAACCGTACCGAGAGTAGGCGCGGCGGCGG
>JASHVW010000172.1 GCA_030044395.1 Verrucomicrobiia bacterium | reverse complement strand
AGCGCGGCTGCGCCAGACACAACCTCTGTCGGGACGTTTGGCTTGCCGCCCAAAAGGACGATCATTATTTGAAAATGTTCGATGCCTGCGAACCCGCGGTCGCGCGAAATGTCACGGCCAATCTTCATCAGCGCCATATCCAGCCACTGTTCACTGTTCATGGCTGCTTGATTTACTGCAATTTGCGCTCACCCGGTCGGCAAATTGCGCGGAAGAACGTGTCAATCGTCAGAATAATTCAAATAAATCGGGCGCGGCAGTAAGAAATTCATTGGCACACATTGAGCTAATGGATGGCTTGGAAGGTGAGACAATGATTTGGCGGGGCTTTTGCGGGCTGAATCCAAATCAACGTTACTCCTTCCGTTTTAATTTTCTATGCGCGCGATATGGAAACTTAGCGCCGCAGGTTGTCGAAAGGCAAGCGGCTTAACGCCGAATCTTTTTCCGCACAAATTCAAAAACTGTTTCCGGCGAAATTGCCGTCAGGCATTCCGTCGGATTTGTCCATGAACAAGATGATTTAAGACAGGGCGAGCAGGGCAAATCGGTTCGCAAGACATCCTCCATGCGGCGATAGGGGCCGGTGCGGTGCGGTTCGGTGGGTCCAAACAGGGCCACCAGTGGCTTGCCCAGCGCGGCCGCCACGTGCATCGGCCCTGTGTCGTTGGTAATTATCAAATCGCACAGGCGAATCCATTCGACCATTGCCGACAGCGAGGTTTCGCCGCATAAATTCAGACAATGTTCCGGCGCGGCGCGGCGAATCGTTTCACCGTCCGTTTTGTCGCCGGCATTGCCAAGAATGGCAAACTGCGCGGCGGGAAATTCCCGCGCCAGCAACCGGAGCAGTTCAGCGAAATGTCCGGCTGGCCAGCGCTTGTTTTTCCACCGCGCGCCCGGCTGGAGAACAAACCAATTTTTGTTTTCGGTCCGCCACTTTAATTTTACCGCGGTGGCAATGTCCGCCTGCCTGGGCAGCCAGATAAAGTTGTTGTGGACGGGCACGCGGAGGGGCGGCAGGACGGACAAATACCAATCCACGGCGTGGGTAAGAAACGATTGCCGCGGCACGGCCAGGTCATAGTAGCCGCGCGCGCCTTCCCGGGCGTCGTCCAAGCCGATGAGGAATTGTCCGCGGGCCAGCCAGGCAAAAGCGCCGCTCCGCGCCAGGCTCTGCAAATCAATGACCACGTCGAATTGTTGTCGGCGCATCCAAAGAATGCTTTGAAGCATTTCCGGCCAGCGAACCGGCGTGGCCCAGCGCCGCCGCTCGAAGGGAACGACACCGGCGAGGTCGGGGTCGCGGTCCAGGAGCGGGACGAGGGCGGAATCCAGCCACCAAAATATTTGCGCCTGTTGAAGATGCAGCTTCAGTAAACGCAGCACGGGCAGCGCCTGGATGACATCGCCGAGCGAACTGGGCTTAAGGATGAGAATTTTCAACGGCCGTAAGCCAACCGTTCGGCCAGGCGCTCCGGCAAACCGGCGGCGAGGATTTTCTTCTGCGTGCTCTCAATGTCATAATCCAGCCGCCGCAATTCGATCGTACCTGCGTCCATGTCATAGATGACATAGGCGGCACGGGGATTGTTATCACGCGGTTGGCCGACGGCGCCGACGTTGATGAAATATTTTTTTGCCGGATCTACTTTGAATTTTGAATAGGTTCCGCCGCGCACGGCGGTATCGCGCATGAAAGCAACCGGAACGTGGGTATGACCAAAGAAACAGACCGCCGTGTTCTGATACGGAAAACTGGCGGCCGCAGCCAGCTTGTCAAAAACATAGCCCCATCGCTCCGGAGCGTCCAGCGTGGCATGGACAATTGTAAAATTGGCGACCATCTTGGTGAATTTGAGATCGCGCAGCCACTGCTTTTCCTCCTGGTTCAATTGTGCGCGTGTCCAATGGACCGCCTCGGCGGCGGCGGGATTGAATCCCTCAAGCGGGCCGTCGCTCGAACAATACTCGTCGTGGTTGCCTTTCACACAGGGAATATTCATGTCACGGACAATTTTCAGGCATTCCTTGGGATTTGCATTGTAGCCGACAATGTCGCCGAGGCAGACATAATGCGTCGGGTGCTGTTTTTCGGCATCGGCCAAAACAGTTTGAAGCGCTTCCAGGTTCCCGTGAATGTCTGCAATTATGGCGTATTTCATCTTTTAACGGACAATCTCAAAGCCCTTAAAGCTGTTTTGTGCCTGGCTCCAAGCGACGGCTTCGTCGCGGATAAAATGCTTCAGGCCCGCGTCCCGGACGGCGGCGCGGAATTGCTCCAGTTCGTTCCGGGAGCCTTCGGCAGTCAATTCAACCCGGCCATCGGGTAAGTTTCGCACAATTCCTGCAATTTCAAAGCCCGCGGCGACGGATTTCGCAGTGTAACGAAATCCCACGCCTTGCACGGAACCGGAATAAAAAATTTCCATGCGGCAACGCTCTGTCGGTTTGTCTGACACCATAAGATGAAGCCAAACCCACAGGCGCTACGCAATTATTTTTTGCAAGGAAAAGATTCAAACTGCTACTTATAGCGGAAGAGGAGGTCAAATCAAGTTATAATTCCAGGGTTGCGCACGGCTCGCCCTGCAGGGCATTCTGAAGATGAACGTGGCCCGCGCCAATTCGGTTTAGTCGCTCAGTCATCACCTTCATCGCAATCTCCGGGCGGTTGCATTCACGGCTTAAATGCGCCAGATAAAGATGCCTGAGTCCACCGGACATGATTTCGGCCGCAGCCTCGGCGGCGGCCTCGTTGGAGAGATGGCCGTGGCGCCCCAGGATCCGCTGCTTCAAAGCCCAGGAGCGCCGCGAATCCTGAAGCAATTTGATATCGTGATTGGATTCGAGCACCAGCACATTGGCGGCCCGGATGCGCTCGAGCACGAGTTTCGTCATGTGTCCCAAATCGGTGACAAATCCCACGTTGCCCGCGCCGGTCCGCAGCAAAAATCCCACCGGGTCCTGCGCGTCGTGAGGAATGGGGAACGTCTCCACCAGCAGATCGTTCAACTCAAAACTGTCGCCGGTTTGGAACAGTCGCCATTCCAGTTTGGCCATGAAATCGGCGGCGGTCCTTTCCATGCCATCGAACAGCGGGTCGCGTTTGCCGTTCCATCTTTCCTTGATGGCCCAGGCCGTGGCCTCCTGCGTCTCCCGGTTGCAATAAATCGGAATATTCAGTTTCCAAGCTAACCCGAAAAGGCCCGAGATATGGTCGCTGTGTTCGTGCGTGACAAGAATCGCCGACAGATTTTCCGGCGTCCGGCCTATCCCCGCCAGCCGCTGGCGGATTTGGCGCGGGGAAAAACCCGCGTCAATCAGCACCCGAGAATTTTCGGTTTCAAGGTAAGCGCAATTTCCGGAGGAACCGCTGCCAAGAATGGTGAATTTGACGGACACAGAGCCAATTTAACCGATACGATCGCCGCGACAATTTTTTTCGCAACATTGACTGTTGAACGAAAATTTGCAAAGATAATACTATGCATCGGTGCCGCGCAGTGAAAGTGTGGGCTATCTTGGCCCTGTCGGGTGGCTTGTCTTTATGTTTTGGCGCCGCCTACGCGCAAATGATTGAAACACAGGTAGTTCCGGGCTCGGTGCCCGCGGCGATCGGAAAATTCCATCTGCAACCGAAGTATGATTTGCCATTCACCAATCGCCTGCGCCTTGCCATCAGCCTGCCTTTGCGCAACCGAAAAGGGTTGAATCAACTGCTTCAGCAAATTAATAATCCGGCCAGCACCAACTATCATCGTTACCTGACGCCTCAAGAATTCACCGATAGGTTCGGGCCGACCCCCCAGGATTACGCCGCAGTGGTCAATTTTGCGAAGTCAAACGGCTTGACGGTGACGGCGACGTATCCGAATCGTACCTTGGTGGATGTCAGCAGCAGCGTAGCGACGGTTGAGAAAGTGTTTCATGTCAAACTGCATGTTTACAAACATCCCACCGGGTACCGGGATTTTTTTGCGCCCGATTCCGAGGCGTCGGTTGATTTAAATGTCCCCATTTTGCACATCGACGGGCTGAACAATTTCGCCCTGCCTCGTCCCGCCGGCCTAAAAAGAAAGAGTTTTTCCGGCTTTTCTCCAGCTTCCGGCTCCGGTCCGAATGGTTTGCTGATGGGAAGTGACTTCCGTAACGCCTACACTCCGGGTGTGGCGCTCAATGGAGCGGGACAAATTGTCGCGCTGTTCGAATTGGATGGCTATTACACTAACGACATTGCGACTTATGAAAGTGACGCCGACTTGCCGGCCACGTTGGTGACCAACGTTTTAGTGGACGGCTATTCCGGCGCGGCTGAGCAGCCGGACGACGCTGAGGTGGCGCTCGACATAGAAATGGTGATTTCGATGGCCACCAACCTGGCCGAAGTCGTGGTGTACGAGGCGGATAACAACGGGGATACAGGCGAGATCGCCGACCTGCTGAACCGGATTGCCTCGGACGACATTGCCAACCAAATCAGCTCATCCTGGCTCATTGGCGATGATCCGAGCTTTGACACCGCATACCAGCAGATGGCCGCGCAAGGCCAATCTTTTTTCCAAGCGTCCGGAGACGATGGCGCATATTATACCGGGGATCTGGATGAAGAAGAATGGGCCGACGATACAAACATCACAATTGTTGGTGGAACCACCTTGACGATGAATGGTTCAGGCGATTCCTACTCATCTGAAACTGTTTGGAATTGGTTTAGCACCGGAACGGGGACGGCTGCAAGCGGGGGTGGCACCAATTACAACAGCATTCCGATTCCAGCCTGGCAATCGGGAATCAATATGCAGACCAATGGCGGCTCGACCAGTTTGCGGAACATTCCCGATGTGGCGATGAATGCGGATAACATTTTTGTCGTGGCGGACAATGGCCAATCCGAATGGCTTGGCGGAACAAGCGCAGCCAGCCCGTTGTGGGCGGCTTTTACCGCCCTCGCCAATCAAAGAGCAGCCATTTTTGGAGCCTCGCCAATGGGCTTTCTCAACCCGGTAATTTATGCCATCGGAGCGAGTCCGGGTTATTCCGCCAATTTCTATGATATCACGACGGGTAATAATACCAATGACGTCGTCGGAAATGAATATTTTGCCGTTCCCGGTTATGATTTATGCACCGGTTGGGGTTCTCCCAACGGGACAAATTTGCTTTACACGCTGGTGCCGGCAGACACGTTGACTGTCGCGCCGCTTTTCGGTGTCAAATCCAGGGGGCCGTGCAGCGGGCCATTTAGCCCTTCGACGCAAACGTTCTACCTGACGAATTCCAGCGCCGCCCCTTTGGCCTGGGCGCTGGTCAATACGTCTTGTTGGTTAAATGTTTCTGTAGTAGGCGGCACGCTGTACCCAGGAGATTCCACGAACGAAGTCGTCAGTATCAATGCCGCCGCCGATAACTTAACCGTTGGAACTTACGGAACCAGCCTGCAATTTTCGAATGGGACATCGCAAGTCGTCCAAACATTGCCGTTTACGTTACAAGTGAGCGAGCCATTAGTGATCACACCGCCTGGCAATCTCTCCGCCTTTGGGCCCCCGGGCGGACCGTTTAGTTTGTCGTCCCAAGAATTCACGTTGAGCAATTACGGAGATACTCCGCTAAATTGGCAACTATCGGAGACTTCAGCTTGGTTTGACGTCTCGGCGACTTGCGGCACTCTCGCCGGGGGGGCAGAAACTAACGTGATCGTGACTTTAAATAATGACGCAAACAATGTCGGCGCAGGAATCTATGCCGCGACAGTCACTTTTACAAACCAAGGCATCGGCACCGTGCAAAGCCGGCAATTCCTATTGCTCATCGGGCAATCCCTTGTCCAGAATGGCGACTTCGAAACCGGCAATTTTGCAGATTGGACTTTGGATGGAGACGCCGGAAGCTATGACTTTGTGGATAACGGCGAGAACGTAACGCTGATTGCGCCTTATTCAGGAAATTTTTTTGCGGCTTTCGGCGAAGTGGGATCCCTTGCCTACCTGTCCCAAACACTGCCGACGGTTTCGGGCCAACCCTATTTGCTCTCCCTTTGGCTGAACAGTCCCGACGCGGACGAATGCTATCCAAATGAATTCAGTGTGACCTGGAACGGCGACACCATGTTCGATCAAGTCAATATCCCCCCCATCTATGACGACGGCGGCTGGACAAATTTGCAGTTTATCGTGACCGCCACCAACGACGCCAGCCTCCTCCAAATCGGCGGACGGGATGATAATTATTATCTCGGCCTTGACGATGTCAACTTGGCGCCGATTCCCGCGGCGACGATGCAATCGTTATCGGTGCCGGCGACCAGGACCGGCGGGATGACATTTTCATGGAATGCGATGACCGGCCTGAGTTATCAGGTGCAAATGACCACAAACCTCCTCCAACTCAATTGGGTCACCCTGCAAACTATCACCGCCACAAATTCGCCGATCACCTTTACCGACACAAATCCCATCGCGGGCGCGCCGCAGGAATTTTACCGATTGTTGCTGGCGCCCTGACGCATGACATTGCGCCAATTTTAGGGTCACGGTTGCCTCCGCGCGTCGAATTCGCCCGTATCGGTGACGGCTTCCATTGGCCGGGTGCAGCGGTTCTGTCGAATTTTCATGCCGCAATAACTTCATTCTTCATTCTTCATTCCAACTTGAATAAAATCCCACCGTGACCGGACTGCTCCAGCACATCGAAGCTTCGATTCAAAACCGCCGATTGCTGAAACGCGGCGAAAAAATTCTCGTCGCCGTCTCAGGGGGATGCGATTCAGTGACCCTGCTTCACGCGCTGAAACAGCTTTCCCCGCGCCACAATTGGAAAATTGTGGTGGCGCATTTCAATCACCAATTGCGGGGGCGTGCCGGCGATTTGGACGAAAAACTTGTCCGTCAAACGGCGGCGAAACTTAAACTGCCGATTACCGCTGAAAGCGGTGACGTGAAATCGTTCGCCGCCAATTTCGGGCTTTCCATTGAAATGGCCGCGCGGAGACTGCGCCACGAATTTTTGGCGCGCGCGGCGCGAGCCCGAAAAATCAATGCTATCGCGCTGGCGCACCACGCAGATGACCAGATTGAACTGTTCTTCCTGCGGTTGCTGCGCGGTTCCGGCGCCGGGGCATTGGCCGGAATGAAGTGGAAATCCCCCTCGCCGGCAGACCAATCTCTTTGGCTGGTACGTCCGCTGCTGGATTCCACCAAAGTCGCCTTGCTGGAATTTGCGGCCGAAAATAGAATCCGTTTCCGCAACGACGCCACAAATTTCTCCCCGGATTTTCTGCGCAACCGCATTCGCAACGAACTCCTGCCGTTGCTTCGGACAAGGTATCAACCGGCTCTGGACAAAACCGTCCCTCGTTTGATGAATATTGTCGGCGCGGAATCCGAATTGATTGCCCAAATGGTGCCTCGGGCGCGAGCCGACTTTGAAAAATTGCCTCTGGCCATTCAGCGGCGCGTCCTGCAACGGCAATTGCTTGAATCGGGAATCGCCGCTGATTTCGATTTGATTGAGTCTCTCCGGCAATTGCCGGACCGATGGATCTGCCTTGGTTCCAAAATGTCCGTGGCACCCGAGTCCCGCGAGCTGAGCCGGTCGCCGCGCTCGGCTCCAGTTCGCAGGTCACGCACTCAACTGTTCCGGGAACGCCCGCCCGCCATCTTTCACTCCGTAGCGCGGGAAAGATCAGGGAAAATCAAGTTGCGGGAACCGCCGGGGAGGCAAATTGGCCCCGAGGAACTCCGGTTGGTAACTGTCCGCAAGGCGGGACAGGCGGATTTCGGCGGCAAAAAATTTAAATGGCTGTTTCGGGCTGTCCGAAGCGGTGAGAAATTTTCTCCTGCGTTTGGCGCCGGTTTGAGGCGGGAATGTTTTGACGCCGACAAGATCGGGCATGAAATTGTTTTGCGCCGCTGGCGGAATGGCGACCACTTTCAACCCATTGGCATGAAGAAGCCCGCGAAATTGCAGGACCTGTTTGTGAACGCGAAAATCCCACGCAACCTGAGGCGCCAGCTGGTTTTGGCGGCTTCCGCTTCCGGTGAAATTTTTTGGGTGGACGGCCTTCGGGTTTCCGAGAATTTCAAGATGACGCCGGAGACGAAACGAAAATTCGTTTGGGCCGTCGGATGAAGTAATGTCATTGAACCAGCGGCGCTGGCGCGCTATGCTCGGAAAAAGTTTAAACCATGCCGGAAAACAGGAAGATTTCCATCGTGGCGCCCTGCTATAACGAAGAGGCCGTCTTGCCGGAGTTATTTCAGCGGCTGGGCGCAGTTGCCGCGGGTTGGGGGATGGAATACGAGATCATATGCGTGGATGACGGTTCCCGCGACCGGACGTGGGAGCTCTTGAAACAGCAGCACGATGCGGATCCGCATTGGTGCAGTCTTTCTTTTGCGCGCAATTTCGGCCATCAAGTGGCTATCAGCGCGGGGCTCTATCATGCGTCGGGCGACGCCGTGGTGGTCATGGATGCGGATTTGCAGGATCCCCCTGAACAGATTGCGCGGTTGATTGAAAAATGGCGGGAGGGTTACGACGTTGTTTTTGCCATCCGGCAAAAGCGCAAGGAAAATTTTCTGAAACGTTTTTGTTATTGGGCCTTCTATCGTCTCATGTCGCAACTCGTGTCATTTGAAATTCCGCTGGACACCGGCGATTTTTGCCTGATGGACCGGCGAATCGTGAAATGGCTGAACGCCATGCCGGAGCGAAATCGTTTTGTCCGTGGGCTTCGGGCATGGTCGGGCTTTCGGCAGACAGGGTTGGTTTATGAACGGGACGCCCGGGCGGCCGGGAACGCAAAATATGATTTTTTCAAGTTGCTGAAGCTGGCCCGCGACGGAATTTTTTCGTTTTCGACGGTGCCATTGACACTGATGGCACAGGTCGGCATGTGGATTTCTTTTTTCTCGTTTCTGGGAATCCTTTGGACTTTGAGCACCAAAATGTTCAGCGGTTTTTTTTCAAGACACGGATTTCCGCCTGTGCAAGGCTTCACCACGATTGTGATTGTCATTCTGTTCCTGGGCGGCATTCAAATGATGAGCCTGGGGATTCTTGGCGAATACATCGGGCGTATTTACGAGGAAGTTAAACGCCGCCCGCTTTGGATCATCCAAGACAACGCCGGCATCGAACCGAAGATACCTGACTTGCCGGAAAATCCGGCAAAAGCCGGTTCGGGCGGGCAACTATGAATGCGCCATCATTGACGCCGGACGACCGGGGAAGAGGGGGAAGGGCGGCTTCGTTTTCAACATTTCCTTGGATCGCCGTTTTTTTCCTTGCCCTTGGCTTGCGGTTGATTCAGCTGGGCCATCAAAACCTCTGGTGTGACGAAGTTTTGACGGTCAACGTCAGCCACGAGAGTGGGAGGAATCTGTTGGATGCATTGTCCGGCACGGAAAGCAACAAGCCGCCGCTCTATTTTTGGTTCATGCACTATTGGCTGGGGGAGCGCGCGACGGAATTCCAGACGCGCCTGCCCAGCGCAATATTTGGAGCGCTGGCTTGCGCCGTCACGGTGGGTTTGGGACGGGAAATGTTCGGACAAAGATTTGGCTGGATGCCGGGGGCGGTTCTCGCCGTGCTCCCGTTTCACGTGTACTACAGCCAGGAAGCCAGGATGTATGCGATGTTGACGTTGACGGGCGTGGCGGGAATGTTTTTTGCGTTTCGTTATTGCCGTATGCAGCTTTGGCGGGACGCCCTGCTTTACCTTCTCTTTGCGGCGCTGAGTTGCTACGTTTTCACATACGGAATTTTTCTGATTCCGTTTTCATGTTTGTTCAGCCTGACATTCAAGCCGGGCCTGCCACGAAAATCACAAGTTTACATCTGGACGGTCAACTTGTTTGTGGCGATATTTTTCGCCCCGTGGATGCCGCGGTTGTTCCATTCGGTGCAAACGGGCCAAGGGCTGCATACGTTAATGCGAGCATCGTCCGCACAAACAGGCGGCTATGCATTTTTCGCCCTGGGCCTGGGAACGACCTTTGGACCTTCCACCGATCAGCTGAGGGTGTTGGGCCGGCACATATTCGCCGACGCCCCGGGTTCCGGTGCGTTGTTGATAACCGGCTTGTTGATCGAGACGGTGGCGGTGGTGATTGGCTTGGGGAAGTTATGGCAAACCAACCGCAACGCTTTTTGCTTTGGCCTGATTGGCCTTGGGATTTTTTGGGGACTGCCGTGCCTCGTCAATATGTTAAAGCCCGGTATTCCCAACAATCCCCGATACACCATTCTGGCGGTCATTCCGCTAGCGGTCGTCCTCGTCGGCTTCATTCAATGGACCCTGGCACGGGGCGCTCCAAGGAAAGTGCCGGCGGTTCTCCTTGCCGTGTGCCTGGTGGTATCGCTAGCCAACAATTATTTTAATCCCGAATACGCGCGTGAAGACATCCGCTCAGCCGCCCGCTATGTTGAGGCACAGAAGCCGCCCCCGCGCAGTCTTCTGGTTTGCGCTGATTTCATGCAGGCGCCGTGGCGATATTATTACCACGGCTCGGCACAAATCCTGCCGTTTTCGGTTGGGCAACAGCCGGTGGCGGACGCGCTGAAGCCTTTTGGCGCGGCGCTGACCGCCCCGCCATTCGATTTGATTTATGCCCGGCCTGACTACGGCGATCCACAGGGATTGTTGCCGCCGTGGTTGCAGCACCATTACTCTCTCGAGCTCCAGAAAAAATGGACGGGGGCCGAGATTTATGTTTTTGACGGGCAAAAACCACGCGTCACGCAGCCTTGAAAAGCGTTGTCGAACTTAGGCCAACTTCCGGGCAACTGCCATCGCGCTGACGCCAAACGGCCAATTGACGCCTTTGATAAAAAGCCCGTTTTCCAGGTGCAACATCGTCAAAAGGGCCGCATTCAATGGGCTTGGCGGGACAAAAAGGTCGCCTGTCCCGCCGTCCTCCCCAGATTGCCTGCGCTCGAATAATCGCTTGAAACTTCGCACGACGGCGATCGGCAGGAACAGTGAAAAATTCCAATAAGAACTTCGTTCGATGACAAAACCGTTTTTCAGCAGCGCTTCTTTCAATTCATGAAGCCGGTAGCGCCGGTAATGGTTATTGGCGACATCGTGTTTCGACCATAAAAACATGAAGGCAGGAACGAACACCACCAGTCGCCCTCCAGGTTTGAGCACACGCCGCCATTCCAGCAGCGCCTGATTTTCGTCTCGTAAATGTTCGAGGACATCGGAAGCGGTAACCAGATCAAAACTTTTATCTTGAAAATCGAGACGTTGTGCGTCCATCACCGTTGCCGCCAACCCCGATTCCTGGCATAACCTTACCGCTTCGCCACTGATGTCTATGCCCACGACATTTTGATAGCCCTTCTGGCTAAGCTGCAACATGAATTGTCCCGATGAGCATCCAATTTCCAAAATCCTGCAATCAAGATTGGCATTTGCCCGCGTCGTCAACTCATAAACGATTCTGCGACGGCCAACGAACCACCAATGGCGGGACTCGGTCTTATGGTATTGGATTTCATATTGTTTTTGCATCGAATTAGACCGGTTGGGCCAATGACGTTTGCATCTTTTTAATGGTTCCCGCGAAGATCGGCGAGCAAAATGATTGAAAGCATCCCGGAGAAAGTTAATGTATCGGCGGCATGACACCTGCCAGTTCACCGCCGCTTTCCGCCGGAAAGCTCCGTCTGCTTTCCGTGGTTATTCCTACCCTCGATGAGGAATCGTGCATCGCGTCCACCGTCGAACATTTACACGTGGAATTGTCTTTGCGCAGTGTGCCGCACGAAATTGTTGTCGTGGATGATGGCAGTAGCGACAAGACCTGGGAGGTGCTCGCTTCATTGCAGAAACGCATCCCGGAACTCTCACCCTATCGGAATTCCGGACTTCATGGGTTTGGCCGCGCCATCATTTGGGGGTTGGACCGCGCCAGGGGTGATGCGGTGGTGATTATGATGGGCGATGAATCCGACGATTGCCGGGACGTGGTGCTTTACTGGCAAAAATTGAATGAGGGTTACGATTGTGTATTTGGCAGTCGTTTTATGTCCGGCGGCGGCGTGATTGATTATCCGCCAATCAAACTCTTTTTGAACCGGATGGCAAATTGTTTCATCCGCCAGCTCTTCCGCATCAAGCTGAATGATACCACCAATGCGTTTAAGGCGTACCGGAAGGAAGTCATTGACGGCTGCCGGCCGTTGATTGCGCCTCATTTCAACCTCACGGTCGAGTTGCCACTCAAGGCCATCGTGCGCGGATTTTCGTGGACCACCATACCCATCACGTGGCGAAACCGACGCGCCGGTGTCGCCAAACTCAAAATCAAGGAAATGGGCAGCCGATACTTGTTTATCTGCTTGTATGTATGGCTGGAGAAATACTTCAGTCGCGGCGATTACAAAAAGCGATGAATGCCGGGCCGGGCAATGAAAACAGATATCCCACTTGTCCCAGAAATCTTTTTGGGAAATCCACTTTACACCGGCATTAACCCCGATTATGCTTCGATTCTTACAATATATGGAAGCCAAGACGAAAACGATTGAACAGTTCAAGACGCACGCCAACGACACAGGGTCGGCCGACGTGCAGATCGCTTTGCTGACTCAGCGGATTAACCATCTGACCGAGCATCTGCAAAGCAACAAAAAGGACCATAGCTCGCGGCGCGGGTTGCTGATGATGGTCGGCCAACGCCGCCGGCTGCTCGATTACCTGCAAAATACAGATTTGGGACGCTATCAAACGGTCACCAAGAAACTGAAACTGCGCCACTAATTTGCAGGGCGCGGTTTTTGTCGTTCCTTGAACCGTGCCTTGCTCCAGGGTTTGGGCCGTAAACGCGAACGGCCCGATTCTTTAACCAAAACTCGCGAATTAATAACAATTCCGTCGCCGCCGGGTGATTTCATTAAGTCCCGAAATGCTTTCGGGGTTCACTGAAGTTCCTCGGGCGGCGCGGCCAGAAAAATATGCCAGAAAAAATTACCGCCCAATCGGGTAATAAACAGATTATCATCGAAACCGGAAAACTCGCCAAACAGGCGGACGGCGCCGTTACCGTTCAACTCGGCGAAACCATCGTCATCGTCGCGGCCGTCGCCGCCACCAAAGCCAAGGAAGGACAGGATTTCTTCCCGCTGACTGTGGATTACCGCGAAAAGGCCGCCGCCGCCGGAAAATTCCCCGGCGGTTATTTCAAACGTGAAGGGCGCCCCACCGAGAAGGAAATTCTTACTTCGCGCCTCACCGACCGCCCCATTCGTCCGCTCTTTCCCAAAGGCTGGTATAACGAAGTCCAGGTCCAAAGCATCGTTCTCAGCGCCGACGGTGAAAATGACCCGGATATTTTGAGCATTATCGGCGCGAGCGCCGCCCTCATGGTCAGCGACATTCCTTGGGCCGGCCCGCTGGGTGCCGTCCGCGTCGGCCGCGTCAACGGCGAATTCGTGGCCAATCCAACCCATGCCGAAATGGAAACCAGCGACTTGGACCTTGTTTACGTCGGCAACGAGAACGACATCGTCATGTATGAAGGTTCGGCCAGGGAAATTTCCGAGGCGGACTTCAATGCGGCCTTGAAATTTGGCCAGGCATGCTGCCAGCCGCTCATCACTGCTCAAAAGGAACTTGCCGTCAAAGCCGGACACAAGAAACGCGAGATTACCCTCAATATCGTTCCCGATGAGGTTCTGCAGGAAGCCAAAGGCCTCGCCGGCGACCGCTTTGTTCCCGCTCTCTTGACTCCGGGCAAACTCGCCCGCGAAGCGGCAGTCAAGGCCATCCAGGATGAAGTTGGCGCGAAGCTCGTCGAAAAATTCGGCGCGGAAAAGGTCACGGACTTCGTCGTCAAGGATGCTTTTTATTACATTCAAAAAGAAGCGGTCCGCAGCTTGATTTTGAACAGCGGCAAGCGTTTGGACGGCCGCGGCTTTGAGCAGGTTCGTCCCATTTCCAGCGAGGTCGGCTTTCTCCCGCGCGCCCACGGCTCGGCAATCTTCTCCCGCGGCGAAACCCAGGCCGTCACCCTGGCCACCCTCGGCACGGGCGAAGATATCCAGGAATTCGACGCTTTCACCGGCGGCGATACTGAAAAGAAATTCATCCTGCATTACAACTTTCCAAATTTTTCCGTCGGCGAAACCGGTCGGATTTCCGGGCCTGGGCGCCGCGAGATAGGCCACGGCGCCCTTGCCGAGCGCAGTATCGAACCGATGTTGCCGCTGAAGGATTACCCATATGCCATTCGCGTCACGTGCGAAATCATGGAATCGAATGGTTCCACTTCCATGGCCTCCGTTTGCGGCGGCACCTTGGCGCTCATGGACGCGGGCGTTCCCATGGTCCGGCCCGTTGCCGGCATCAGTGTCGGCATCTGCACCGAATATGGCGGCGACAAAATTACCAAATACCAGTTGCTCACCGACATCATCGGATGGGAAGACCATTACTGTGACATGGATTGCAAAATTGCCGGCACGGAAAAGGGCATCACGGGTTTCCAATTGGACTTGAAGCTGAAGGGCCTGCCGCACGCGCTGATGGCCGAAGCCATTGAAAAAGCCCGCGTCGCAAGGATGCACATTCTCGCCGAAATGGCCAGGACCCTCGCCGCACCGCGGACAGAACTGAGCAAATATGCGCCGCGCATCGAGGTGCTCCATATCAATCCGGAAAAGATTG
>JASHVW010000171.1 GCA_030044395.1 Verrucomicrobiia bacterium | reverse complement strand
GGCGAACCTCGCAGCCGCTCAATTTCAATGGAACAACGCTATGGCTTGTCTGCGTACGGCGGTCAAAAGCCGCCCGGAATTCTGGCAGGCGCATTATCAACTGGGTATTGATTTGGCGGCGAACGGGCAAGCGGGAGAAGCCCGGGAGCAATTCGCGGACGCGGTCCGTTATCGTCCGGATTTTTTCCCGGCGCGCTTGCAACTGGAGGCAGAGTTGAGCGCAGGAGGGAGTACGAACAGATGAAGGCGTTCAGCTCAACGCTGCCGAGGGCCCCGACGAGTGATTACAGGCGAAATCAGCGAGAGATGAACAAAGCCCATTCAGATAAGAGCCAATAAAGCATGAGCCGCCACGGCGACATTCAATTTGAGATTTCCGCTGATTTATTTATTGGCTGCCTGTGTGTTTTCGACGTAACATGAAATGATGCTGCGCTTCCCAGTCAGGTCCTTCTCAAGGACACGCAGCTCTATCAGAGAGATGTCGTGTCATCAACAGGAGCCGGTGCGTCCTGTGCCGGCGTTGATCGCAAAACTGTGTTTAGGGGCGTTGATCTTCGGCGTGTTTTTGAGCTGGGCCATTCCAATGCGGGCAGACGTATTGTGGAGCGATCTGGGAACGACGTTGGTCCACAATACCGGGGCAGGGTACGACATCCTGGACGGCGCGGTAAAAGAGGATGAATCGTCAACCAACACGCTTTATTTCAAATTCCGGGTCAATCCACTGTCCGACGCGAGCACGGAGGAATATTTCGCCGCGTTTGAATTATACGAAGGAGACAAGGAGCGGTTGGGAGTGGGAAATGCCCTGAAGGCGTGGGCTTACAGCGTTTTTACGGCGGATGCAACAGGAGATTCTCATGAAAGTTCCGACTATATAGATTTGCATTCGTCACGCCCGGAACCATCGCCGCCGGGAACATCGGTCGTTTATGAGAACCCCCACCGGGGAATTGAGTGTACGATCGTCTTCGAAGTGCAATATGTTCCAGGGGGTGACGATCAGATAACCGTCTGGTTGAATCCGGATCTGGGGCCTGGAGCGAGCGAATGGGCGCAACCGGAAAATTTGATCACCCGATTTAGAGCGAACGCTTCGTTCAATGAAATCCATCTGCGCCACGGTGGGGGAGGAGACGGCTGGATCTTTAGCGATATGGCTATCGCGACGTCGTTCAATGATTTTGTCTCGGTGAATGGCAAGAACAGAGGGACGGCCAATGGCCAACGGGAAACTCCAGGGCCATTGTTCTCATTTCGTTGCTGGCAGAGTGAACAGGGCCTGCCCCAGGACTGTGTGCGTGCGCTGGCCCAAACCAGCGATGGCTATATCTGGGTCGGAACGGATGACGGAGTGGCCCGTTTCGACGGGATGCGATTCGTGTCATTTGGCCTGCCGGAGGGATTACCCAGCGGGCCGGTGCATACGATGTTTGGGGACAGCCATGGATCGTTATGGATCGGCAGTGTCGGCGAGGGGCTCATCCGGTGGCACGCTGGGCGATTGGAAACGTTCACGGTGGCAAACGGGCTTCCTTCGGACTCGATCAACGCGCTGAGCGAAGACAACCAGGGCCGGCTCTGGGCGGGGACAGATTCAGGGCTGTTCCTGTGGCAGGACGCACACCTGATTCCCTTTCCTCCCGGAGACCAATTCAAGGGCAAATCCATTACAACCCTTTACAAGGATCGGCAGGGGAATATGTGGCTGGGCGCGAGCGGGGTGGGAGTTTTTCGGTTTCAATCCGGCCATTTTACGCCTTTGGAGGATTCGGCGACGCGCGAGTTGCTGCAGGACCCGCATTGCCTCTTAGTGGATAATCGAGGCAGGATCTGGATTGGAGCGGGCGATGATTTTGTGCTTTGCCGCGATGGTGACCAATGGCGTCCCTATCAAATACCCCGGCATCTGGCGCGTTCGTATGTCAGTTCCCTGGTGGAAGAGCCAGACGGCACCGTTTGGGCAGGGTCGGCAAGCGAAGGGATGCTCGAATTCAAAGACGACAAGGTGACTACAATCAATGCGAGCAGCGGATTATCGGACAACTCCGTTGAATCGTTGCTGGTGGACCGTGACGGCAATTTATGGGCCGGCACAGACGCCGGTTTAAATCTATTGCGCCAAAAGGACCTTTTCGTTTTCGATGAACGGCAAGGGCTGGGCTATGGCGCGGTCAACGGATTGGCGGAAATCGCGCCTGGGGAAATTTGGGTGGGCAAACCCAGCGATGGCTTATACGAATGGAACGGACAAAGCTTTAGCGATGTGACGTCCGCGGACTTGTCCATCATTGGCCAGCAAATCAATGTCTTGCTTGCTTCGCGGGACGGCAGTTGCTGGGTGGCTGGCCGGTACGGACTTTTGCATTTCAAGAATCCGACCCAAACAACGGACAAGGCCGAATTATTTTCACTGCCGGGTTTTAATATTATTTCATTATGCGAAGATCCTCGGCGCCATTTGTGGGTGGGCACGCATGAAGGAAGATTGTGGAGCCTCGATAATGAGAAATGGCAGGAGCAGACGAATCTAGGGTATCCGATTACCTCGATTACAACCGGAACGAACGGCGCCATTTGGATCGGCACGGAAGCCGGCGGGGTTTACGAATTTGCAAATGGCGTATGGGCGCATTGGGACACGCACGACGGTTTGTTGAGCGACCTCGTTCGCGTTATACACGCGGATGCCGATGGCACCCTCTGGATCGGGACCGCAGGGGGCGGTTTAAGCTGGTGGCGAGACGGGCACATGGCCACATGCACGGTGCGCGAGGGTCTGCCGGATAATACAATTTCGGAGATTCTGGAGGATGACCAGGGGCGACTGTGGTTGGGAAGCAACCGCGGCATTGCCTGTGTGAGCAAGAGCGAACTCGAGGATTTGGCCGCCGGAAAGCTCGCCGCGGTTTACCCGCAAGTGTTTGGCCGGGCGGAAGGAATGCTTTCGGAGGAATGCACGGGAGGATTTTGCCCCGCAGGGCTGAAAACCGTGGCAGGCCAACTCTGGTTCCCGACGCTCAAGGGGGTGGTGATGATGGATCCGCGGGCGCATTTGTCCAAATTGCCCACGCCTCCGGTATTGCTGGAGGAGGTCTCCGTTGACGGCGTGTCCAAGCAGATTTTCCCGGCTGCGCGTTTAGTGGATGGGCCGCGCGAAGAAGCAAACCCGGCCACGCCTGCAGCCGACATTTTAAGGCTGGGCCCAGGCACGCACCGCATTGAGTTTCAATACACCGCCCTGGGATTTGACGCCCCTGAGCGGATCCGATTCCGCTATCGCCTCGAGGGCCTGGACCCTGACTGGGTGGATGCGGGAAATCGGCGGGCGGCGTTCTATAGTTACGTGCCGCCCGGCAATTATGAGTTTCAAGTCACTGCCTGCAATGCCGATGGAGTCTGGAGCCAGAACGGCGCCACCCTCGCAATGTCGGTATCAAAGTATTTTTGGCAGACCTGGTGGTTCACCGGGCTATCTTCGGTGGCGCTGCTGGTTTTGGTTGGCAGCGGTGTCCGTTATATGGTCAGGCGCAAGCTGCAACTGCGCTTGATGCACCTGGAGCAGGAGCGCAAGTTGGAACGCGAACGTACGCGAATCGCCCAGGACCTGCATGATGAAATGGGCGCCAAGTTATGTCGAATCTCATTTCTGAGCGAACACGTCCGGAGAAACAGCGACAGCCTCTCTCCGGCGCTCCAGCACCAGATCGTTTCCATTTCAACTGCTTCCCGCGAGGTGCTTCATTCGCTCGATGAAATCGTCTGGGCTGTCAATCCGCAGAATGATACTTTGGAACATGTGGCCTCTTACATCGGTTATTATTCACAGGAGTTTTTCCAGGAAACGGGCATTGACTGCAAGGTGAACATCATGGGCGAGTTGTCGTCCTATCCCCTTTCATCGCAATTGCGGCATCATTTGCTGCTGGCCGTACACGAGGCACTGACGAACGCGCTAAAACACTCGAAGGCGAAAGAAGTCAGTGTAACGGTCAGCCAGGAGGACTCGACTTTTGAGGTGGTGGTTTCGGATAATGGGAGCGGTTTCCCGTTCGCGAGGATTCCGCATTTGCAGGATTTGGTATCTCCGACGGGGGATGGCTTGCGGAACATGAAACAGCGCCTGGCTGAAATCGGCGGGCAATGTTTGATCAGTTCCAAAGAAGCCCAGGGCGTCACCGTTCATTTTATTTTACCCTTGAACCAACTGAAGGAAGAAGTGCGACCATGATAACGATATCCATTGTTGACGATG
>JASHVW010000170.1 GCA_030044395.1 Verrucomicrobiia bacterium | reverse complement strand
GGAAACGTATGCCAACCCCAATCCGACAATGTGCCCAGCGGGGTGGTCTTCTCGAATGCTTCTGGAAACGTTTGCAAGCCGGTGGCATCCACGGTGAAACAAAAGCCTCCGTTGCCGACCGAGAGCGGATTGGTGGCGTCAAAATTTGTGAGGACCACATTATGGCGTGTGACCAGGGCGAGGCGGTCAATCGGCGTGGCGGCGGCGGTAAAGGCGCAAAACAGGAGCAGACCCGGCAGGCAAGATCTCGATACAACTTTCATCGGCTGACGAATTTTATTTTCACTTCGCACCGCTTGCGGTTCAAGAAATTTTCCCGTTCAGCGGTGGAAAATATTGATCGAAGGGGCGGAGGCAACGAGGTCTTGTCTGCAATCGTTCAATCCCCAACGCCAATTTTTTGCCTACCAAACCCTGATGAAATTCCATTGTCGCGGGAAGGCCACCACCAGGAACACTGCGCTGGCCACCAGCCAGGAGAGAAGGTTTGGGGCAAGACCATCCAGGCTTTGCGCGCTGAGATGGGCCGTCAATTGCGATGTGAGCAGCCAGGCGAAGGAAGCAACGATAACAGCCAGTATGGGCCAGCCTAGATGGTCCAGGAGGCTGCCCAACGCAAACGAACTTCGACCGATTCGCGCCATGCCTGTTTGGAACTCGGCTTGCAGTTGGCGTTTGCGCTCGGCCCGCTGCGCCTCGGACAAGGCTGCCGGGGCCACATGAATTCGCGCCCGAAGCCGCTGGTCGAAACCGGCCGATAGCGCCGGAACCCTGACTTCGGCGACGAGCGCGGCGTCCAATTTCTGGAGCTGTCGCGCGAATGTCCGGCAACCGGCACAATTTGCGATGTGATTCTCCACTTCCTTCTGTTCCGCAGGAGACAACTGGTGTTCCTGGTAATTCAGAATACTGATTTCAAATTCCTGGCATGTCATAGGTCACAAAAGGATAAGCCCTGGCGAGTGCTGGATTCCGGCCAAGCCGGTGACGGTGTCAACCTGGCTTCGTTTAGTTTGATTGGGCGGTTCAGCGGAAACGGTCTGATGGGCATTGATTCGCAGCAACTCCTTCTTCGCCCGGAAAAGCAGTGTCTTGACCGTTCCCAAGGGGATGCCAAGCATGAGGACAACCTCTTCGTAAGCTTTCTGCTCCAAATAAAACAGCGTGATCACCTGCCGGTATTTCTCCGGCAATTGCGTCAAGAGAATGGCCACGTCCATCTCCACTCCGGGTTCGGGGTCCGCCAATTGGAACGCCGGGATACCATCGGAAACAGCCTCGATTTCCGGTTCTTGCAGTGACACGGTGGGGTGTTTATTTCTTCGAGTCAGTTCGGTGAGGCAGGTGTTGCGGGTGATGGTATAGATCCAAGAAGAAAGGGAGCCGCCGCCATGGCAGGCGGGAAGGACCTTCCAGATTTTCAGGAAGACATCCTGGGTGATGTCCTCAGCCTGGGACTCGTTGCGCAACATACTGAATGCCAGCCGAAAAACCTTGTCTTTGAACTGCCTAACCAACAAGTCGAAAGCCTCGCTATAACGCCGGGCTTCGAGTTGCCGTGCGATGTCGTTTTCCATTGGCTATGCTTTTTTATGGCAGTAACCGATCCCGGCGGCAGTCCGGATTCTGGCACACGCCACATTTACCGTTCCTTTATACTGCGCCAGGAGGCTTGGGGTTTCAAAAGAATTCCATTACAGATTCTTGAAACAATTTCCAATGGTTCGTAGTTACAAGAACGGAACATTGCCGGGGCTGGTGAAAAGCCCGGCGGCGCGAAATAAACAAAAATTTAACCAACATCCCGAACTTTTATGGATATTCCAGGAATCCTATTTTCCTTTCTCCCAATCGTTGCCGTCGTGATGGTTTTCGGAAGCGTCATGTGGAAAGTCTATTTCGACTATCGGAAGCGCAAGGAGATGTTTGTGCTCTATCACCAGGAACGAATGGCAGCGATTGAAAAGGGAGTCGAACTACCGCCATTGTCCGATGACTTCTACCGCGAAGAAGCCAAAGCGCCACGACGGTCATCGCACGGAACACTTCTGACCGGGCTGATCATGGTGTTTATCGGCCTGACATCATACGTGGCGTTGCATTTCACCGTGCCGCGAACGGACACGGGCGGCGATGCGGCGCTGTTTGCCCTGATTCCGGCCGGCATTGGCGCCGCCTGCCTCATTTACTACGTCACCGTGGGCAGGAAAATGGCCCAAGCCATGGAAGAGGAACGAAAGGCCAGGCTGGCTGAAGCAGCGCGTGCCCGGAATGTCCCCGCGTAGAATGAACCGCACGCAACGCTCATGAAACGACTTCTCCGGTTCATTGTTGCGGTCTGTGTCGTGGCCGCCATGACCGGCTGCAATTCTCACTTCTCCAGTTTTTTCGGCGGGTGGTCGGACGCTGATTTAACGGCGGTCACGGATGTCATTCAAACCGCCGGAATTCCCGCCGACCTGAAGGGCCTGACAGTGGACAATCGCTTCGGAACAATCCACATCACCGGGACCGACCACGGGACCACTTCCTGGACATGGCGCCTCACCGTCCGCGCCCGCAGCGATTCCGTCGCGCAACAAATTGCCAGTAACACGATCTGCAAGGCCGAGGTTGACGGCGACCATCTCAGCCTCGCGGTCTCCCTGCCCGATTCCAAGGAACCGCACAGCATTCAATCCAATCTTGAAATCACGGCGCCAAAATCCATCGCCGTCCAAGCTGAAAACCGGTTTGGTATAATTATTATCGCGGACCTGGCCGGCAAGGTGGAAGCCACGAACGAAAATGGCCGGCTGGAAATCCGGAACATTACCGGTAGTGTCCAGGCACGGACTTCCTTCGATACTTTGTCCGTCAGCAACACCGGTCCGGCTACGTTGAAGGACCAGAACGGCGATATCCGGGCCGTGGTCGTCGCGGGTCCATTGGAAGCCGACACGAGCTTTGCGTCGCTGGTGGCGGAGGACATCCAGGGGCCGGCCTCACTCGCAAACCAGAATGGCGAGATCAAGGCGGAATCCATCCACGGGGCGCTCGACGCGACAACCAGCTTTGACTCGCTGACGGCAGAGGACATCGGGGGTACGGCGACGCTGCGCGATCAGAATGGCCGGATTGAAGTCACCGGCATCGGCGGGGCATTGGAAGCCAAAACGAGTTTCGACTCACTGGTCGCGCGCGACATTGGCGGACCGGTTCACCTCCGCGATCAAAATGGAAGCATTAAGATTGTCCAGGCCGGCGGCAACGCGGACATTGAGACTTCATTTGCCAGCCTGAACGTTGAAGGGATTCAGGGGAATGCGATTCTCGTGAACCAGAATGGTGACGTGAAGGCGAGCGGCATTACCGGCTCAGTGGAGGCCGCCACTTCATTTGCGACGATGGAGGTCAAAGGCGGCGGTCCAAAGTTTGTGTGCCATAATCAGAATGGCGCCATCCGGCTGTGGGCAACGTCCGCTGGGCTCACCAATATCGAAGCGAACACGAGTTTCGACACGCTGGACGTCCATCTGCCAGCCGCCCTGAAACCGGCCATCCAGGCGCGAACCACGTTTGCCGATGTCGAATCCGATTTCCCAGTCCTGATGAAACGACCAGGCGAGAATCCATTTGCCGACGTTTCGCCCGGGACGCCGCGGATCACGTTGCAGAACCAAGACGGAAAAATCACTGTCCTTCGCGATTAGAGCACCGGGAGCGCTTTCAAGTGCGACCGGCTGATTTGCCGGGAAAAACCCACGATCATCCCGGCCACGATGACGACGCCCCCTAAAATCCGGCCCCAATCAATGGATTCTCCCAGCCACGCCATGGCAATCGCCGCGCCTGCGATCGGCTGAACGAAGATGGTGAGCGCAACACAGCTCACGGGCGATTCCTTGATAACGGCAAACCAGAGTGAATAACCAGCCACAGTGCAAATCAAGGCGAGATAAACCAGTAACAACCAGTCTCGGGGCGACAATGTGACCACGGCGCGAATGGTGGACGGGCCATCCAACAAGAAATCCACAACGGCGCCGGACGCGACTGCCACCGCAAGAACTTTAAACAATCCGGCCCGACTTACCAACGGCTTGCCCATCACGGAGTAGGTTGCATCGCACACAAACGACAGGAGTATCAATGTGTTGGCAGCCAGGGCTGGCACGTGATAATTGGAACGCCACACTTCCGACATCAGAAGCACACCCGTCAAACCGAGGATCAGCCCGGCCAGGCGGCGCGGCCCAACGGGTTCGCGCAAAAAAACCGCCGCCGCCACGGAGACAACCAACGGGTCGAGCGCCATTAACACGGAAGCATCAACGGCTTTTCCCAATTGCACCCCCGTCACCTGCAAACGTGGCGAAAGGGTAAAAACGATCACGCCCATCGCCATTGCGCGACCCAGGTCTCCTCCACGCGGCGCCGTTCCGGGCAGCCACCGCCAGAATAGCAGCAGAAATACAGCGGCCAGACCGTAACGCAAAGCCACGACATTCCCGGCGTCAAGTCTGGGCGACAATACTTTGAACATCGAAAACGACGCGGCCCAGGCGACGTTGGCCAGAACAAGCAATGACAAGTGAAGCGGTTTCATACTTGGAAAGTCCATGACGGGATCCTATCAGTGCGGACACTATTTGCAAACGCAACGGTTCATACTTTGGCGAAGATTGCCTCTTTGCCTGTTTCCGCCTTTTTTCTAATATTTGCACATGAAAATCCTGTTTCTAATCTTCGCCCTGTTGTCCCCATGTCTGGCTCTCGCTGGCACCTTGTCCGAACCGATCCTGCCCGACGGCGTGGGTGTCAATATCCATTTCACCACCGGCCACGGGCAAGACTTGGATATGATCGCCGCGGCGGGTTTCAAGGTCGTCCGCATGGATTTGGCCTGGGCGGATGTCGAACGCAAAATAGGCAGGTTTGATTGGTCGGCCTATGACGAGTTGACCGCCAATCTCGATGCGCGCGGAATCCGC
>JASHVW010000169.1 GCA_030044395.1 Verrucomicrobiia bacterium | reverse complement strand
TCTATTGCGCTTTCACGCGTCTGTTCGGCGCGTCAAGAAGCCTGCCCGTGGCCCATGACGAGAATTTGGAAGCACAAATGAAATTGCTCGACGCCAAAAACTTCGCGGTCATTCCACCGTCCGGAACCTTGCGCGATTTGCAGGCGCGACTGCCGCACATCGTTCAATCCCTTGGCTGTCGCATTATCCATCTTCTGCCGATTCATCCCACGCCCACCACTTATGCCAGATTCGGCCGTTACGGCAGTCCCTATGCCGCGCTGGACTTGACGGCGATTGACCCGGCGCTTGTCGAGTTCGACAAACGCACGACGGGGGTGGACCAATTCTGCGAGCTGGCCTATGCCGCGCATTCGCTCGGCGCCCGCGTCTTTCTCGACATTGTCATCAACCACACCGGATGGGGCTCCGTCTTGCAGGAAAACTCACCGGAATTTTTTGTGAAGCATCCGGACGGCGAATTCGCCAGCCCCGGCGCCTGGAACGTCGTTTGGGAGGACCTCATTGAATTGAAGCAGGACAGCGTCGCGCTCTGGGATAAAATTGCCGACGCGCTTCTGATCTGGCGGCGGCGGGGCACGGACGGTTTTCGCTGCGATGCGGGCTACAAAATCCCGGTGGTCGCGTGGCAATACATCATCGCCCGGGTGCAGGAGGAGTTTCCCGACACGCTCTTTTTGCTCGAGGGACTGGGCGGCGCGTGGGAGGCGACGGAAAATCTGCTGACGGAAGGCGGCATGCAATGGGCGTATTCCGAGTTGTTTCAAAACTATTCCGGCCGCGACGTGGCGAACTATCTGGATTTCGCAATTCGCCAAACCGCGCGGGTGGGCGCCCTGGTCCATTACAGCGAAACGCACGACAACGACCGCCTGGCGGCCAAAAAGAGCGAGCCTGCCCCGGCGGCGGCCGCCAGGACCGTCGCGCCAGTCGCCGCGAGCGTGCTGTCACCCGCCGGTTATGCCCGCGCGTGGTCGCTGATGCGAAACCGTCTGTGTGCCTTGACCAGCCCCAACGGCGGCTTCGGCTTCACCTGCGGCGTGGAATGGCTGGCCACTGAAAAAATAAATGTCCACCGCTGCGCCGGATTGAATTGGGGAAATCCGGACAACATCGTTTCCGAACTCGCGCAACTCAACCATCTCGTTTCCGACCATCCCTGCTTTTTTGACGGCGCCCGGCTGACGCGCCTGAGCCCATCCGATTCGCCCGTGTATGCGCTTCTGCGCGAATCCGCCGGGGGCAGGGACGCCGTCCTGGTGGTTGTGAATACCGACGTGGACAAGGAACACATCGTTTCGTTGAACGACAAAGTCGGGTCGGCGCCGGCCGCGGAAATGAGGTCCCCGCTCTCGAACTTCAAATTCGATTTGCTCGGCGGCGCGCCGCCGAAAATTCTCCGGACCGACTACAAAATCGTGCTGACCGTCCCGGGAGGCGCCGTGCATTGTCTCGCGCCGGCGGAAAAGCCGATTGGTTTGAGCGGCGAACGCTATCGCCTGGCCCGCGCCCGGGCGGCATTCGCGCTGCAGGCCATCAATCAAACCCTGCCGGCCGAACGGTTCTCGAATTTCGGGTGGACATTTTTGGCGGAGCAGATTGGAAATTCGCCGCGGAATTTTTTGGCGGCAACGGCGGGGTTGCGGGGCGGCGAATCGGAGGCCGAATTCTCCGCGCTCATTCAAAAGGCGGCGCGCGGCGAGGTGTATCCCAATGTGGTCACCTGGACGATGATTGACGCCCGCCGCATTACGCCGGTTCCTGCCAATCACTGGCTGCTTATCGAAGACGCGGCGCCTTTCCGCGCCACGCTCTCACTCCAAACGCCGGACTCCGGGTGCCAGGCCCATTTTCATGTCCAGGCAATTTCCAACGGCAAGAGCTTTATTGCGGTTTTTCCTCCGCGCGGCGTTCCCGCCGACGCCGAACTGTCGCTCGAACGTTATGCGACGACGTCCCGAAAGATTTCCGGCGTCATCCGTTTTCTGCCGCCCGAACCTGCGGTATCGGCGGCCGGCTGCGCGCTTCCGCCGCCGCATGCGCTGGTCTTGATGACAAACGGCATTGGCGGCATGGCGCGGGTCTGCGTGGACTTGGGCCGCGTCAATTCCAAGTATGATTGCGTGCTGGGCGCAAACCTTAACGCGGATTTTCCCGTGGACCGGCACGTCTTCATCGAGCGGATGCGGGTCTGGGTCAATGCCGATGGCTTTCTTTCGCCATTGAACCTGGAAAATCTTCACGCGTTCGAAATCGGTCCGCCCGCCGTCTGGCATTTTGTCGCCAATGCCGGGGACGGCCGCACCGTCGAGGTCCGGTTGTGCGCGAAAATGCTGCCGGAGAAGAACACCGTCGCCTTTCAGTTCAGCCGCCCGACCGAGGAGAGCGCCACCGGAAAGCAATTGCCCGGCGATGCCGACGTGAGCCTGACCGTTCGTCTTGACCTCGAAGACCGGAATTTCCACCAGGAAACCAAACGCAACGGAGCCGCCGAATTTCATTTTTCCACAAACACTCATCCGTTCGACGGGAAAACCGGCTTCGCGTTCACGCCGGAAAAGAACCGGCAACTCCAAGTGTTCGCCAACGCGGGGCAGTTTCATCCGGAGCCGGAATGGTGTGAAAATATCCCGCATCCGATCGAAGCCTCCCGCGGACAAGTCCCGAATGGTGACGCTTACAGTCCTGGCTGGTTCGAAATTCCGATGGCGAAGGGCGCCGCCGCGACCCTCATCGCCACCGCGGAACCGAATGCGGCTCTCGATTTTCCTCAAATTTCAAACGGCCGGCCGGCCATTCCGGAAATTTCCTTCGAGGACCGCCTGTTGCGCGCTGCCAGACAATTCATCGTCCGACGCGAGTCCGGCCGCACCATCATCGCCGGCTATCCCTGGTTTCTGGATTGGGGCCGCGACTCTTTCATTTGCGCCCGCGGATTGCTCGCCGCCAGCATGGCGGCCGATGTGCAACAACTCGTCGCCACCTTCGCAAAATTTGAAAAAGACGGCACGTTGCCGAACACGATCCACGGCAGCGATGTTTCCAACCGCGACACTTCGGACGCTCCGTTGTGGTTTGCGGTCGTATGCGAGGAATTGGCGGCAAGCCCGCCATCGGAATCTCAAAATTTTTACCAAACCCGGGTGGACGATCATGGCCGGACGATTCGGGATGTGCTGGCAAGCATTGCCAACAACTATTGTCGCGGCACGCCCAATGGCATCCGAATGGACCCCGACTCCGGATTAATCTGGAGTCCGGGCCATTTCACATGGATGGACACCAATTTTCCCGCCGGCAGCCCGCGGGAAGGTTACCCTGTTGAAATCCAGGCGTTATGGATCCGGTTGCTCCGTCAGTTGGAAAAAATTTCGGCGCCGGCGGATCAAGGGGAATGGCGCCGCCTTGCCGGGCACGCCATGGAGTCGCTTGAGAAATTATTCTGGATGGAAGACCGCGGCTGGTTTGCGGACGTTTTGATCGGCGCGCCGCGGGTGAT
>JASHVW010000168.1 GCA_030044395.1 Verrucomicrobiia bacterium | reverse complement strand
GGCGTCGGAACACGAATTCAGCCAGCCACAGGGTGGCTGGGCAACGCCGTGAAAAAATTTTTCGCCCCGGCTGTGCCGTTGGAAAGACCGCAAAACCGGCCATTTCCGCCGTCCCTTCACGGCGAATTAAATTTGGGCCGTTTTTCCAGATACTTCGCGCCTGACTAATTTCCGGCATCGCTCCGCGACCCGGAAAGGGACCAAATCAAGCCGCTGGCCAAGAGGGTGAGGATTGAAATCAGAGCACCGGCTTCAAAATAGGGGTCGCGATAATCCAATTCGAGGTGATGCGCGCCGGCGGAAATTTCCACGGCTTGAAACGCCAGATTGGCGCGCAGTAGCGGCGCCGGTCGTCCGTCCACGGTCGCGCGCCATAAATGATAATAACTCTGGGAAAAAAGGACGAGGGCCGGGGCAGGGGAATCTACATCGGCCTCAATTTTATTCAAGCAACATTCACCTTGGTGCACAACAGCATCGCACGAGTTGGTGACGGTAACGATGGAGCGAGCAAAGGGGGGCAGATAGACGGTTTGCCGCGGATCAAAATTTTCGGCGGTAATCGCAGACAGGGCTTGTGGGTCGTTGGCAAAGATTGGTTTCTGTCCCGCGGTGATGAGAGGAAGAAAATTCGTTCGCTGAAGCCATCGGGTCGGGTTTTCCGGCGAGGAAAGCCAGGCGACGGAGAGAAAGTCAGCGAGCCCGCGTCCGCAATGTGCGCCCGGGGTGTAGTAGAGGTAATTTTCCAGGACGTCAAAGTGCGTGGGGCGCAGGGTGACCGCGCCGGTAACTTTCGGAATGCCGTCGAGCAGATTTAAATTATACCATTCAGCGAGGCGTTTGCCGGTGAAGTCCGCGTTCATATCGGCGACGCGGCTGTAAAGGAGCTGCTGTTCAGCATTTGGGCTGACCATGATGCGGCCATCGCCAAGTTTTGGGGCTGGAGGCTTGCCGCTTGCCTGCCAGATTTGTGGCGCGAGAACAGACGAAGGCAGACAGGGCGCGAGGTTGGGGCTATGGGTCAACGCGTCGAGAGGAAGAACCGCCAGGATGGTTAATTGGACTGCCGTACGTAATGATAGGCGTTTTGCTTTGGGCAGAATGAAAATTCCAGCCAGAAGAATGAGCATGAATACGACACGGCAAAGCGCGTTCAGCGCGGTGGTGTTCCAATCATCGAGCGGGAACGGAAATCGTCGCGCCAGATAGAGCAGGGCGGCCATCAGTAAAATGAAGAGCGCCGCAATGACCGGAAGAGTCCGGCGCGCGCCGATTTGAAACTGGAGGCGCTGAATTCCAAATGCAGCGAGCAAAGGGACGAGGAAGGCGTTCAGGATGGTAAATTTTACCGGGTAACGCGCGACACCGATGAACGGAAAAACTTCCTTTACTTGCGTGTAAAGAAATCCATTGGGTCCCAGCGCTAGAATCCAACAAAGCAAAGCCATACCAGCAATCACGATGGCTGTTCGATTGCGTGCCAGGGCGCCGAGAAGGGCGAGTGCCAGGACGCCGGCGCCTGGGTAATAGGATTGCAAAAAATCCTGGCTATGTTGAAACCAGGTTCCTTGCGGCGAAGGGTAGCAATGAAAAAGGGGCACAATGAGGTTTGCCCAACCCCACACGGGCATTGACCAGAGGGTGGCTTGTGCGTCACCCGCATTTCGTTGCGAATGCGCCAGAAGATCCAGGAACGGCAGAATTTGGATCATGGCGATCCCTGCCGCGAGCAGAACGACCAGGGCCAATCGCCCGGTCGAACGGAGAAATTTCGTTTCGCCGGAAAAAATTTCACTCAACCAGATGGCGCCGAGAAAAATCCAGGTCAGAAGAGTAATTTCCGGCGTGGCAGTGAGCACCTGCATGGCGGCGGCTGAAGCGGCAAGAGGCAGCCTGCGTCCGCCGCTGCGCCAGGCTTCCGTCACGGTGCCTAGAATCCAGGGCAACCAGGCTAGCGAGGCGATGTAATTTCCCCATTGCAGGCAGGAGAAGGTGACGCCGTTGAAGACGAAGGCAAAGGCGGCAAAGGTGGCGGCGAAAGGTCCCAGGTTCCATCGCTGCAACAGCCAGAACATTCCAAATCCGCCAAAGCACAAATGGGCAAGCATTGAGAAATTCTCCGACCACGGCAGTGGCAGGAAATAGCAGAGCCAGCCAATCGGATACCATTGCCCCATTTGGGCGAGCCAGGGCACGCCGCAGTGGCTGTACGGATTCCACAGCGGCCATTGGCCGCGCAGCAAACTGTCGCGGGTGAAAACCGCACCGGGATAGCCGAGCGCGCCGAAGTCGCGATAAAAGAAGGTGTGGAGACCCAGGACGACTTGCGGAAACGAGGCGAGCAACGCGGCGGCGAGGAGCAGCAAAAAACTCCGTGTCGTCAACCATTCAGCATCGGTTGTTCTCGAATCGCTCATGGCGGAATTATTATAAATAAAATGGCGATTGGCGAATTTAACCGCGAAAGGACGCGGATGCGCGGGGATGAACACGAATTTTAGGCACAAAAGATACTAAAAAAGGAAAGCGGGAATCGGGAAGGCATGTTGGCCAAAGACTTTCTTCTTTGTGCCTTGTTGGGAAGCTTATAATATCGGGGGTGATCAATTGAAGTCGGCTGCATGAAACCTTTCATTATATCTATTTTTGCCTGTACCCTCTGGCTTTTGACCCTGCCCGCTTTTGCGGCACCAATCGCCGTTTTAACAGTGAAAAACGACACTCACGGTGTCACCCTGCAAATGAATCCGGGCGTAATGCGGTTGGAAGTATATTCCCCCGGCACGATTCGCGTCACTTACGCCGCCCAAGACAAATTGCCGGATACAACCAGCTTCGACGTCATCGGCAAGCCCCAACGCACGAAGTGGAGTCTGCCGGAGACCGCCGATGAAGTCATTTTGCGAACGGACAAAATCCAGGCGCGGGTCCGTCGCGGGACGGGCGTGGT
>JASHVW010000167.1 GCA_030044395.1 Verrucomicrobiia bacterium | reverse complement strand
ACGAGATATTGAAATGCCGGCGGATAACTCCTGGCGTCCCGCCCCAAAAAGGCGATGGCGCAGGAAACGGAGCCACCGGCAAAGTGGGGTGTGCCATCCGCCGAGCGGGTGCCTTTGAACGTGTCGCCGTAAGCCCAAATCGCCCCGCCCGGAACCGCAAATGACTCGCCCCCATCCTCCGAAATAATCGAGGCCTTCGCCTGCGCGTCATTCCAAACCGTACCCAGGAAGTTTGTTCGGACGATTTTAAATGCGCTTCCTGCCTGCCTTTCGGTCGGCGGCTCGCTCGAAAATCCCGAAATGAGTATTGCCAGCGCGGCGGTGATGTAAAGCAGCTTCATTCAGCAGGGAGAAAATCCAGATCGCGATAATTCCGTGGACACGATCCAAGTTTGTCATCGCCGGATTTCATTGGCGCAGAGTTTGAAGAAAGCCTGCAATGCTCGTAAATAGTAAATCGTTTCGCGGCGGCCGCGATTGAAATTTCTCCCGCGAAATCTTCGTAATTTTTATTTGAAGCTTCCTGGCGTCGCCGCGCCGCGTGCCGCGCCTTTAAATTTTTTTGAACATTTCCTTTTGGAAACCGTTCTAAATTCCCAAAATTGCCAGGTACGCATTTAATTGATAATTTTATTTGCGTCGTACGCTTGTACAGTTGGCGAATGACATGATTAAAGTTCACGATCTTACCAAACATTTTGGTGCAAAACGGGCTGTAGATGGAATTTCATTTGCAGTGGAACGCGGCGAAGTGCTGGGCTTTCTCGGCCCCAATGGCGCAGGCAAATCCACCACCATGCGCATGATTACCGGCTTCATCGCCCCCACCAGCGGCTCCGTTACCATCGGGGGCTTCGACATGCTCGAAAATCCCATCCCCGCAAAAAAACTCGTCGGCTACCTGCCCGAAAATGCCCCCGCCTACACCGATATGACCGTCCATGGCTTCCTCAATTTCGCCGCCGAAATCCGTGGCCTGCGCGGCGATGCCAAAGCCCGCGCTGTTCATCGCGCCGTCGAGATGTGCTTCCTCGACTCCGTCCTGCATCAAAGCGTGGACACGCTCTCCAAAGGCTATCGCCATCGCACCTGCTTCGCCCAATCCATCATCCACGACCCCGATATCTTGGTCCTCGATGAACCCACCGACGGCCTCGACCCCAACCAGAAACACGAAGTCCGGCAACTCATCCGTAAAATGGGCGAGAAAAAGGCCATCATTTTCTCCACCCACATCCTCGAGGAAGTGGACGCCGCCTGCTCGCGCGCCATCATCATTGACCGGGGAAAAATCGTCGCCAACGGCACGCCCTCGGAATTGCGCCGCAAATCCGAATGGGCCGGCGCCGTCACCCTCCGCCTCAACGGCGTCGCCCCCGACACCGCCCGCGAAAAATTGAACCGCCTGCGCTCCACGAAAAAAGTCACCACCGAGTCGAATGGCGCGCATCTCATCGTTACCGTCTTCCCGCGCACCGCCGGCGATGGCGACCTCACCCGCGAGGTCATCGCCGCAACCAATGGCTGGCAGATCGAGGAGCTGCGCACCGAAGATGGCCGCCTCGATGACGTCTTCCGCAGCATCACCATGCCGGATACCAGAAATTAACGATCTTCTATGAGCAGTCTCGGCAACATCAAAACCATCGCCAAACGCGAACTCCACGCCTATTTCTCGTCGCCGGTCGCGTATGTCTTCATCGTTATCTTCCTGCTCCTGAACGGATTCTTCACCTTCATGGTCGGCGGCTTTTGGGAACGCGGTGAAGCCTCCCTCACCAATTCCTTCTTCTTCTGGCATCCCTGGTTTTACCTGTTTCTCGTCCCGGCGGTCGGCATGAGATTGTGGGCAGATGAACGCCGCGTCGGCACTCTGGAATTGCTCCTCACCATGCCCATCGCGCCTTGGGAGGCCATCGCCGGTAAATTCATCGCCTCCTGGCTCTTTCTCGGCCTTGCCCTGTGCCTCACCTTTCCCGTCGTCCTCACCGTCAATTATCTCGGCAGTCCCGATAATGGCGTCATCTTCGCCGGTTACGTTGGCAGTTGGTTGATGGCCGGCGCGTACCTCGCAGTCAGTTGCATCACCTCGGCCATCACTCGCAGCCAGGTCGTCAGTTTCATTATCTCCGTCGTCGTCTGCTTGTTCCTCATCCTCGCCGGCTTTCCGCCTGTCATTAACCTGCTTCAAAACCTCGCGCACAACTGGCAATGGCCCGTCAACCTCATTGCCTCGTTCAGCGTCATCACTCATTTCGACGGCTTCCAAAAAGGCGTCCTGGATTCGCGCGACGTCATCTTTTTCCTGTCCGTCATCGGGTTCTCGCTCTTCGCCACCAGCGTGATTCTGCGTACCCACCGCACCACTTGATTCGGAGGCACGATGCGAAAAAAATCAGCCATCTTATATTCGTCGGCGGGCGTCATTCTCATGCTCATCCTCGTGGTCGCCGTGAATGTCATCTTCGGCGCCTTTCCCTTCCGCGCGGATTTGACCCAGGAAAAGGCCTATACTCTTTCCCCGGGCTCCAAGGCCGTCCTCAAGAAATTGGAGGGCCCGGTCACCATCCGCTTCTATTGCACTCAAGGAGAGTCGGCCACACCCGAAACCGTCTTCCTCAAGGATTATTCCCACACCGTTGAAGACCTCCTCCACGAATACAAACAGGTCGCCGGCAGAGATCTCATCATCCAAAAATTTGATCCCGAGCCGGATTCGGACGCCGAAGACTCGGCGCGTCTCGACGGATTGGAACCCCAGCAAATGCCCGACGGCGATGACTTTTACCTGGGCTTATGCGTCAGCTACGCCGACCAGCGCGCCGCCATTCCCTTCCTGGATCCTAATCAGGAAAAAATGTTGGAATACGATATTACCCGCGCCATCACGACCGTTCTCGAGCCCGAAAAACCCACCATTGGCATCATGAGTTCATTGCCGGTTTTTGGCGAACAGCCTGATCCCGAAATGCCGGCGCAAGGCCAGCAAGGAAGCCCGCCGTGGACCATCGTCCAGCAATTGCAGCAGGATTATAATGTCCAGCGTGTCCCCATGGACGCCACCAACATTGATGACGACCTCAATGCGCTCGTAATCATTTTCCCGGCCGGCATTTCCGACCAGGCGCAATACGCGATTGATCAATTCGTGCTGCGCGGCGGAAAATTAATCGCCTTTCTCGATCCCCAATCGGCCTACGCCTCCCGCCAGCAGAATCCCATGATGGGCGGCGGCGGCGCCAGCGCATCGCTGGACAAGTTGCTGAATGCGTGGGGCCTTCAATTCGATACCACCAAAGTCGTCGCCGATCCCGATTTCAAGATGCAATTGCAAAATGAACAGGGCCAGGCCGTGGACGCCCCCGCCTGGCTCGCCCTCACTCCCGAAGGCATCAACCAAAACGACATCGTCACCGGCGAGATTGACAGCTTGTGGTTGCCCATGGCCGGCGCCTTCACCGGAAACCCAGCCCCCGGCCTCAAGGAAACCGTCTTGTTGCACAGTTCCAAAGATGCTGCCTTGGTGGATTCAGTCATGGCCAATATGGGCGGCGACACCGTAATGAACGGCTTCAAAGCCGCCGGCACCAATTATGCCCTGGCCGTCCGGCTAACCGGAATTTTCAAAACCGCCTTCCCGGAAGGCGACCCGATGGACACGGGCAAAACCAATAGCCTCGCCCGGACGGACGATTCACTCAAGTTATCCAAAATCCCAACCTCCGTCGTGCTCGTCGGTGATTCCGATTTGCTGGCCGACGACTTTTCGCTCCGCAAAACAGACAGTCCCTTCGGCGAATTGGTCAACCCCATGAACGCCAATCTGGATTTCGCCCAAAATCTCGTTGGGCAAATGGCCGGTGACAGCAGCCTCATCGGCCTCCGCAGCCGCGCCTCCCTCAGCCGCCCTTTCACACGTGTCAAACAAATGGAGGCCGCCGCCGAAGCCAGCGGGCAGGCGAAAATTGACGCCTTGCAGCAAAGCCTGAGCGATACCCAGGAACGCTTGAACGAATTGCAGCAGCAAAAGACCGACAAAGACCAGCGCCTCATCCTTTCCCCTCAACAAGAGGCCGAAATTGACAATTTCCGCAAGCAGCAGGCCGAGGTCAGCCGCGAGCTCCGCCAGGCCCAGAAAGATTTGCGCCGCGAAGTTGTCTCCCTGGAAACCCGGCTGACATGGCTGAATATTCTCGCCATGCCGTTCGCCGTTACCGCGGCGGGCGTCGCCATGGCCGTTGTCAAACGCAGAAAAACTTCGGCAAAATGAACCGGCAACAATTCATCATCCTCATCGTCGTCTTCACCCTGGTTGCCGCCGCCGGATGGTTCGTCTATCAACGCGGCAACAATTCGTGGCAAAGCGCCGGGCAAACCATCGGCGGGAAATTGCTGCCCGGCCTGCCTGTCAACGACGTCGCCCAAATCACCATTCAATCCGGGACCAACCTCCTCGTCCTCGACAGGCGCCAGGACCTCTGGCGCGTGAGTCAACGCGATGATTATCCGGCCGATTTTTCCAAAATCAGCGATCTGCTGCGGAAATTGGCCGACTTGAAAATTACG
>JASHVW010000166.1 GCA_030044395.1 Verrucomicrobiia bacterium | reverse complement strand
GGGAGCACTGGCGGAATTGATGCAACAGCAGGTCCGAATTGCTCAGAGCGAACAATGCTTGAAAAGTCGGTGGCAAAGCGTCAAAGATCGGTTTAGCTGGCCGATGCTTGCTGGACAGTATTACCAAATGTTCAACAGTTGTTCAACGGCGCCGTTGAACTGAATTAATGTTTTCGTAGCAGTTGCGGGATAAGCCGCTCTGCGGCGGCAACTTCAGCAACCAAAAGCATGCTGCGAAAGCTTTTTCGGAGTTAAACAATGTTTAAATTTTCGGTCATGATCACAACGCGGGATCGTTTGGAAGACTTGAATCGTACCTGCGGCGTGCTAAAAAAACTCGACCCCCCGCCGGATGAGATTTTAATCACAGCGGACGGATGCACAGACGGTACAATCGAGATGGTCAGAGCTGAAGTCCCATTTGCGAGGTTGATTGTAAACGCGACGGCGCGTGGCTCCGTGGCATCGAGAGACCGAATGATGCGCGAGGCCAACGGGGAGCTGATCCTGGCGTTGGACGATGACAGTTATCCAGAACAACTTGATTGTCTGGTGCGGTTGGCGGAACTTTTTTCGGCGCGTCCTCTGTTGGCGGTCGCACATTTCCCGCAGCACACCGACGAGTATCGCGATACACTTTCTCGAAGGGATTTCGGCGCCGCACGGCTTACCCGGAGCTTTGCCAATTCCGGGGCCTGTCTGCGGCGCTCGACTTATCTGCAACTTCCTGGTTTTGAGCCGCGTTTTTTTCACATGTATGAAGAGCCCGACTATGGCTTGCAATGCATTGCAAACGGGTACGAGGTTTATTACACACCAATCCTCACAATCCGTCACCATTGGTCCGCAAAATCGCGAAGCGAGATAAGAACCCACCATTGGCACGCTCGGAACAAGTTATGGAGCATCCTGATGCGTTGCCCGATGCCGTATTCCCTCATGCTGGCGGGTTGGCACTTTTTTTCCCAGTTCGGTTTTGCCTGGCGACATGGTGCCAAATGGATTATCCAGGAGCCGATCTGGTGGTGGAAGGCGTTGCCCGGGATTCGATACTGCTTTACCAACGCCAAGCGATTATCCTGGGTTGGATTCAAGCGATGGCTTGAGTTGCCAGACACGGCATAAATCGCTTGAGTATCCCGCTTCCGGCGGTTGTGCTCCAATTGGCCGGACGGACAGCCAAAGCGACTGTTTTTCTCTGCAACCCAAATGAATCCGAAGAAAGGGATATTCCCGCCGAGGCGGCCTCAGTTGAACGTCAGCCGAATCAAGGCGGGCCACGGGAAAGGCCGGGAGAAAACGGGCTGAAACATACAGTTGGGGGCGTGAGCTCGAGGCATTGCTAAAGCTTCTTATCAATCAACCGGGAAAGGTGATGTATGCGTTTCAGTGTCATTATTCCCACCCATGATCGGTGTTCGTTGCTGAGTGAGGCAATCAGTTCGGTGCTCAGGCAAAATGCACCGGCTTGTGAAATCATCGTGTGTGATGACGGATCAACCGAGGATATGTCGGCCGCGCGCGGCATAATTTCGAGTGGTGAGCCCCAGATAATCTGGAGCCGCACTGAAGAATGTCATGGTGCTCAAGTGGCGCGCAATCGGGGGCTGGCACTGGCCCGGGGTGACGCAGTGCTTTTCCTAGATTCGGATGATGTGCTGGCAGATGCCGGCCTTCAGCCATTTTTGAAGGCCTTGGAAGAAAACTCGAAACTTGATTATGTTTTTGGAAAGGTCATCAAAACTGACGAACGATTGAGACCTCTCCCAGGGAACTCGACGGTGGGAGAGTTGTTCTCCAGCGCGCCGGTTGATCTGGCGGGTTATCATTGGCACACGATGGGGGCATTATATCGGAGCAGTTATCTGAAAAAAGTCGGTCTTTGGAATGAGGCGCTGACCGGATCGCAAGACTGGGAATATCAGGCACGCGTTAAACTCGCCGGCGGACGTTGTGAGTTTGTTGACAACTTGGTGGGCTATTGGCGGCAACATTGCAATAGTCGCGTCGGGACCAACACATTTCGTGCCGACTATGTGAAAAGTGTGATTGCCACTTGCCTAAGCATCGCGAGTCATGCAAGAGCCAATTGCAAGTACGACCGGGCCTTGGCGCATAAACTCGCTGGAAGAATGTTCCGGCATGCCCTTGAGTTTTCGGTGAATGATTATCCGGCGGAAGCAAGATACGTTTTCCGGGAAGTGAAACGATTGCCGGGAATTTCGCCATACGTTAGCATCGTCGTGTCTGCCTTCAGCTTAAGTTCCAAACTGTTGAATCGGTGCGTCTTGGGGACGATTCGCAACTTTCATTGATGGCCAATGGCTGATTCAGCAGGCGGTTCCAATTATTCAATACCAATGGTTGCCACTTGTACGAAAATCGAAATCCCCGCACTTGTTACCGCCGCAAAAGTCGAACCGATGAGGAGAGCCGTCCTTTACGATTTTTACGCCGCCCCGCGCACTTGCGCGCGGCGCGTGCGTTTGATGCGTTCGCTTAATGCAGACGCGAATTTTTACGGGATATGCACCGACCGCCTGGAAAATCAGCACAAATACAAGGCGGCTTTTGACGCACTGGATGACGCATGGACTTTTCCTTACGTTGATCGCTATTGGCATTGGCACAATCTGGATCGGGTCGTTTGCACCTGGTTCGTCAAGCGCGGCAGGGAATTGGAGTTCGACCGGCTGCTGGTGCTGGATTGGGATGTTTTATTGCTCGGCCCGGTTTCGACTTGGACGGACCCTGTCGGTGAGCGGAACGCGAGGTTCATCAATGTCTATGAAAACAAGGAGCCGGAAAAGAGCATGTGGACACTGTCATCGAATCCCGGGTTCATCGAGTTCAATTCCAGGTTCGAAGCAAAAAAGGGCCGTCCGCCAGCTTTGCACAATGCGTATTTGTTTGCTTACGCGCTGCCGCGCCGGGCATTGGAGGATTGCGCTCAGGAAGTCCTGGAATACTCCGGCTATTGCGAATACCGGCTGCCCACGCTCTTGCATAGCCACGGTTATGAACTCGGAAACCTCCCACGCCCGGACGATTGGTATCCGTTTTCCAATGTTAATGGCCGCAGTATTTCCCGGAAGCTGATCCGGCAACAACTGGTCCAATCGGATGGTTGCCGGCTGTTCCACCCCGTTTATGAGCCTTATCAAAGCGGTGACCTGCGGCTTTCGCCGATGGACTGGCTCGCGGAAGGTTGTCTGTACCGGACGATGTTCAACTCGTTCAGATCATTTGTGAAACGCCATTTCATCCGGCGTCCCTCCAAAAAACATGCAGCTTGAATACGCATTGATTGTGCAAGTGGCCCTGTGGCTCATCGTGCTGGCGGCATTTCTGATGAGCGGCCAGGCCTCATTGTTCCATCCCGTGACGATCTATCTATTGTTTCA
>JASHVW010000165.1 GCA_030044395.1 Verrucomicrobiia bacterium | reverse complement strand
GTCGTCACTTACCAGCCGGAAACCGCCATTTTGGAACATGTGCGCCGCATCGTCACCCAGGTTTCGGAAGTCATCGTTGTGGATAACGCCTCGGGCGGCCCGACGATGGAATGGGTTGAATCACTGGCGAAAATGGCGGGAGTTTTCCTGATTCGCAACCATGACAACCTGGGGATTGCCGCCGCGCTCAATATCGGCATCCGCCGCGCCCTCCAATCCGGTTGCTCGTGGATTGCGACTTTCGACCAGGACACGGCCATCCCGGATAATTTTTTCGATGACCTGCTGCGGGTCTATGAAACCTGCCCTGCCTCGCAAAAAATCGGCATCGTGGCGCCCGGCGGGTGGACGGAGATCGGCATGGGGAGCAAGCCCGCCCGTCTGCACAAAGGAGGCTGGTCATTTGTGCCCGGCGCGGTGAATTCCGGCAGCCTAATCAAGGCGGAGATTTTTGGAATCACCGGGTTTTACGACGAGGCGCTGTTTATAGATTACGTGGATTCGGATTTTTGCCTGCGCCTGCTGAAAGGCGGCTTCAAAATTTTGAGCGTGAGGCCCGTCATGTTCGAGCACGAGCTTGGACAACGGGAAACGCGCTCGCTTTTCGGTTTCACCGTTTCATTCCGCGTGCACACCGCCTGGCGTTACTACTATAATTTCCGGAACCGGCTTTTATTATACCGCCGTTATTGGACCACATCGCTGCGTTGGTTTTTGCGCGATTTATGGTGGTTGTTTTTGGAATTGGGCCGGACTTTCCTTCTGGAGCACGACCGCCGTCCGAAGATCCACGCAACCTTTCAGGGACTCAAGGACGGCCTGCGCGGCAAATCCGGCCGCCATCCTGATTTTCCCCCGTCCCCTTAGCCGGAACCAAAGTGTTTAACCACGGATGGGCACGGAGAATACTGATAAGAAACTCATGTCTTACCGGAGCCACCTATGCGACCGAGGCAGATTTTTTAGGGATACCGCACTCACGCGTTCGGGGGACGCACCTATGTTCAAACGGTTCTCCCTTACCCCGGCCCTCTCCCGCTGGCCCCGAAGGCTTTCGGGGCTGGGAGAGGGGGAATTGTCGGCCGATGGCTTGAAAATGGGTCGCACCGATATACGCTATAGCAGGTAACGAAGTGCCAGAAATTAACGGCGGAAGACACAAAACAAGATATCAACGACGGATGGACACGGATAAACACTGATAAAAAACTCGTGTTTTGCGCCATTTGCGGTTTCAGTTTTGATTCTTGCCTTCTGCTTTCTGCTTTCCGCCCCCAAACTCTTGCATCGCGCGGCCCGAACGGTTACGATTTGGAACTCGCAACCAACCTTGGGGCGGACTGGCAATGTGATAGACACCGTAGAAAAACTCGCTGCGTTTCTTCCGAGATTGCGGGCCGCCGATTGGGTCGCTCTGGACACCGAAGCGGACAGCCTGCACGCCTATCCAGAAAAGGTCTGCCTGATTCAAATCAGCATCGAGGGCCATGACCGGCTGCTGGACCCGCTGGCCGGCCTGGACCTCGACCCGGTGCTTGACGCGCTCAACGCCCACGAACTCATCATGCACGGAGCCGACTACGATTTGCGGCTGCTTGAAAAACACCATGAATTCATCCCCTCGGCCATCTTTGACACGATGCTGGCGGCGCGGCTGCTGGGCGAACGCCAATTTGGCTTGAGTTCGCTCGCCGAAAAATTTCTCGGGGTAAAACTGGATAAAAGCTCGCAAAAAGCCGATTGGGCGCGGCGGCCGCTCACGGAACGCATGGAACGATATGCGCGGGCCGACACGCGCCATCTCAAAACGCTCGCGGACAAATTGAAAAGCGAACTTGCCGCCAAAAACCGGCTGGCGTGGCACCAGGAATCATGCGCGCAACTCATTGAAGATTGCGCCCGGCCTCAAATGGCTGACAAGGAAATGGTTTGGCGTATTAAAGGCAGCACACGGCTGAGCCGGCGGGGTCTGGCAGTGCTGCGTGAATTGTGGCATTGGCGCGAAGGGGAGGCGCTCCGCGCCAACCGCCCGCCCTTTTTTGTCTTGTCGCACGAAAAACTGGTTGATATTTCCGCCATTGCCGCCGTGGACCGCCCCGTCGAAAACTTATTGCCTTTGAAAATTTCGCCGCGCCGGAAAACCGGCCTTTTGAATGCCGTCAAAAAAGGCCTGAACGTGCCTGCGGAAAGCCAGCCGGATATTTTAACGCGCCAGTTCCAGCGCCCAACCGAAGCGGAGTTCCGTCGTTACCGCGAGCTGGAAAGAATCCGCGATACGCGCGCGCACGAGCTGGGCATTGACGCCACGCTCATCGCCAGCCGCGCGACGCTGGGTGATTTGGCGCGCGACTGGGACAAACAGGCGCCGGAGCTGATGAACTGGCAGCGCGAATTGTTCCAATGAGCGCCGCCCTGGATTTCCTTGGAAACACCGAATGGAAGGGCGCCGCACTGGAACCCATCACCGGGGACGCCTCGCCGCGGAGATATTTTCGCCTGCGAAAAGGAAAGGCAACCGCCGTCCTCATGGACGCTTCGCGCGCCAGGGAAACCGTTGCACCGTTCGCCGGCATTGACGCGCATTTGTTGCGACTGGGCTTGAGCGCGCCGAAAATTTTCGCGCGCGACATCAAGGCCGGATTTTTGCTGCTGGAAGATTTTGGGGAAGAAACGTTTTCGCGCATGCTGGAAAACGATTTCGACCCGGAAGAGATATTCACCCTGGCGACGGGCGTTCTGGCCGCCCTGCACAAACAGCACGGGGCCGCTCCGGACCGTTTGCGGATTTATACTCCGCAACGGATGTTGACAGACGCGGAATTGTATCTGGAGGTCCATGAAATTTCCGGCGGGGGTGAAAAGGAATTTGCCAAGGCATGGCTGGAAATTCTGCCGCTGGCGCATGAGGTTCCCGCGTCGCTGCTGTTGCGCGATTATCACGTGGCCAACCTGATGTGGCTGCCGGGGCGCAAAGGAATTCGCCGGGTGGGATTGCTGGATTTTCAAGACGCCTATCGCGGGCCGGTTACTTACGATTTGGTTTCGCTGCTGGAAGACGCGCGGCGCGATTTGCCGTCCGGCCTCAAGGAGAAAATGATTTCCCGTTATCTCGGCCAATTTCCAAAGCTCGACCGGGAAGGTTTTGAAACGTCCCTGGCAATTCTTGCGGCGCTGCGGCATACGCGGGTGCTGGCCGTCTTTGAAAAATTGAATCGGGAAGGAAAATCGGATTATAAAAGACTTCATTCGCCGCGCGTGGAACGACTATTGCGTCAGGCGTTGCGCCATCCCAAATTGGGGGCGTTGAAAAATTGGTTTGCCAATTATGCCAAATAAAATCAAGAGAGCGATGGTGCTGGCTGCCGGTTACGGCACGCGGCTGCTCCCATTGACGGAACAGAGACCCAAACCGCTGGTACCCGTCGCGGGCAAGCCGATGATTGAATACGCGCTGGACAGGCTGGTTGCTTACGGCATCGAAGAAGTTGTCGTCAACGTCTCGCATCACCGGGCGCAATTGATGGAATACCTGTCCACGTTCAAATGTTTGAGTTTCAAAATCTCCGAAGAAGCGGAGGCGCTGGAGACGGGGGGTGGATTGAAGAAGGCGTTGCCGCTGCTGGGCAACGAACCGGTCTTCACCGTCAACAGTGACATTCTATGGTTTGACGAAGGCCAAAGCGCATTGGAACGGCTGGAGCAATGCTGGGACGGGGCCCAAATGGATTTTCTTCTTCTGGCACAGCCAAAATCCAAAGCCGTTGGACATGACAAAGGCGAAGATCATTTGTTCATCAAGCGCGAGAATACCATCGGCTGGAATGAGCAGGACGCGCCTTATATCATCGCGGGGATCGGCATTCTTAACCCGCCTGTTCTGCAAAACGCGCCGGACGGCAAATTCACGGTGAAAATTCTCTGGCACGAAGCGATGAAACACCGTCGGCTGAAATGCCTGCCCCATTGCGGACGATGGGTCCAAACAGGCACGATGGCAGATCTTCGAAATGCGGAACGGATTTTGTCCGACATTATCTCACCACCTCAAACGCAAAGCCCTTGAGATATTCCGTCTCCGGAATCATGGGAATGACCGGATGGTCCGACGATTGCGAATAGGTCCCGACGCGGCGCAGAAT
>JASHVW010000164.1 GCA_030044395.1 Verrucomicrobiia bacterium | reverse complement strand
GGCGTCATGAGCACCTTTGCGGGAATTGCGCAGCAGGGCGCGGCCACCATGGCCGCGATGGCGCCGGGTGTTTCCGCCGCGCTCATCACCACGGTGGCCGGGTTGCTGGTGGCGATTCCGTCAATGTTCGGCTACAATTGGCTGGTGCATAACCTGCGCGCGTTTACCGTCGGCCTGGATAATTTCGCGCAGGAACTGGTTTCCAAGATGGAATCGGAATTTTTGCAGGACGAATAATTGCCATGCGACGATTTTCACAACGCAGTCATCTGGTCACGCTGAGTGAGATCAACATCACGCCGCTGTTGGACCTGGCGTTCGTGCTGTTGATTATTTTCGTCATCACCACCCCTCTGTTGGAAAAAGGATTGGATTTGAAACTGCCCAAGGCCAACGGCACGCCCGACAAAACCATCAATCCCCGCAACATCCGAACCGTGGAAATCAGCGAAACAGGCGTTTATATGCTCGATAGAAGGCGGATGGACCTGCGGCAATTGACGGCTCAGTTGGCCGCGGACTATCGGGAAAACCCGAACATTATCGTTTATATCCGCGCCGATGGAGATGGGCCTTACCGGAATGTCGCGGCCGTGATGGACGGCTGCCAACGCAACGGCATCACCCACTATTCGCTGCGGACCGCTCCCGTGCAACCATGAATCGCTTGCAACAAAAATGCGTCATTGCCACGGCAGGTCTTCACCTGTTGCTGCTGGCGATCTTGGTGTTTGGCCCGGCATTTTTTAATCAGGAACCGAAAAACGATAATTTGCCGGTGCTGGATATGATTCCTGCCAATTTGATTGACGCGGCATTCACGAGTGGGGTTAAAGGGTCGGCACCGCCACCACCCCAGCCGGCGGACGTTCCCCAGCCGCCGCAACCACAGCCGCAGCCGATCCGACTCCCGCCGAAGCCCGTGCAACCGGCGCCGGCCCCCGCGCCAAAGCCGACGTTTGAAACTGAATTAAAAAAATTCTTCACGCCCGCGCCAAAGCCCGAACCGGTTCAACCCGCGCCGCAAACGGACGAAAACCAACCGCACAAGATCGTCGTCAACACGCAATTGGTAACGCGCACCGCGCCCCGGTATTCCCGGCCGGAAAACACGAGGAACGACGCCAAAGCGCTCAACCAGGCAATCACCAGCTTGAGCCAAAAATTATCTTCGGCCACAAAAATTGACATGCCGGGCACCAGCAGCGTGGCGTATGCCAATTATGCTGCCGTGGTGAAAAGCGTGTATGAGCAGGCATGGATTCCGCCCGATAACACTGCCAGTGATGAAGCCAATGTCAAAGTCCGCGTGGTGATTGCCAGCGACGGCACGGTTGTTTCCGCTCAAGTGATCGCCCCGTCTGGAGACCCCAATACCGATGATTCGGTGCAGAGAACTTTGGATCGCGTTACGTTTATCGCGCCGTTCCCGGAAGGAACAACGGACAAACAGCGCTCGTACATCATCAACTTCAACCTCAAAGCCAAACGGATGCTCGAATGAAACATCACTCTTTTTTGAAAATTTATTTGACGGTTCTTTTAGTTGCCTTTGCAACCCAATGTTCGCGCAGCCAGCAGGAAATCAATATTCAAACGGAAATCAATGTCATCGGGATGACTAGGCCGATTCCTGTCGCGCTCGTAGGCTTCAGTGGTGAGGCCGAGAGCGTTTTGAAGTTCGATCTCTATGTCCAGGGTTTCAGTTTTGTGTCGCCGGACACCGCGCAGTATGAAATCAGTGGCAGCAATTCCGGAAATGTCATCGGCTATGTCACCGATAATTTTGCGAAGAAGAACCTCCTCTCGCGTAGTTATGTCGGTTCGAGCATGCGCCGCGAGGCCCATGCGTTTGCCGATGACATCGTAAAAACCATTACCGGCCAAAATGGAATCGCGCAAACAAAAATCGCTTTCAAGGCCCAGCGGCCCGACGGCACGGGCGAAATCTATGTCTCCGATTACGACGGTTATAATGCGGTGTCGGTGACCTCGGACGACGCGATCGTCGCCGCGCCGGCCTGGGTTCCGGACCGGTTGGCGCTTTATTACACGTCCTATAAACTCGGCAACCCGGACATCTTTTATCACAACCTGAGCACCGGCGAGCGGCGCGTGTTCGCCGGATTTTCGGGTTTGAACACCAAGGCGGCGGTATCGCGAGATGGGCGCGTGGCGATGATTTTGAGCCGTAGCGGTTGGCCCGAGGTTTGGACTTGCCAGCCCGACGGCTCGAATTTCAGGCGGATGACTTCGGACATCGAGGATTCGTCGCCGTGCTGGTCGCCGGACGGCCAATGGATTTTGTTCGCGACCAAGATTAACGGGCGCCGGACCTTGGCCAAGGTGCCGGCGGACGGCGGGCCGGTCCAGCGCGTCCCGACGCCGGGAGCGCTGAATCCCACCGAGCCGGACTGGTCGCCGGACGGCAAATGGATTGCGTTCACATCGCAGATGGGCGAGTTCGACATTTGCGTGATGCCCGCCGACGGTGGCGCGCCGCCGGCGGTGCTGGTGCGGGGGCAGGACCCGTCATGGTCGCCCAATTCGAGGACGTTGATTTTCGACCAAAACGACAATTATCGGCAGGAATTGTCTGTGCTTGACGTCTTTACCAAACAATACAAGGATATTAGCCGAATTTCCGGAAGCGATTCCGAGCCGGCATGGCAACGATAAGTCAAATTTGTAACTAAATATTAACCCGGACGAAAAATATGAAAATAAATAAAATGATTTACCCGCTGGCGTTCACGCTGGCGATTACCCTCGCCTCCACCGGCTGCCGGCATCAACCGGTCGGCGTCACCCATATTCCGGGCGAGGTGCCGACGGAAATACCAAACCCGGGACCGGGGCCAACGATGAATCAAAATCCACAAGTTGGCGAGAACGCGATGCCTCCGGGAACTATTCCAACAGCAGGAAATTGGGATGTCAGCCAGTATAACGAAGACCGCGCCGCGTTGGCGGCAGACACCATTCATTTTGCCTTTGATAGCGCGGTGATTCGGGATAGTGAACAACCCCAGTTGCAGGCCGTTGCCGAAGCAATGGCCGCTGACCAGAACGCGAAATTGCTCATCGAAGGCAATTGTGATGAACGCGGCACGGAGGAATATAACCGCTCGCTCGGCGAACGCCGCGCCTTGGCGGCGCGCGAAGCTCTGTCCAAATTGGGCGTTGACCCGATGCGCGTACGCACCATCAGCTACGGCAAGGACAAGCCGGTGGATCCCGGCCATGATGAACAGGCCTGGGCAAAGAACCGCCGGGACGATTTCGTGCTGTTGCATCCAAAAGCCGCAATGTGAAATACTGTAGCGGCAGGAGTCTCTGCCTGCCGAAGAGCCGGGCTTCCAGCCCGTCGGGAGAGGTGTTCGTCATATTGAACGGCACTGATGATTCGAACGCCGATCCGGGCGGCAGGATGGCACCCTGCACGTCAGGCAGAGATGCCTCACGCTACGTGTGAATTTTAGCAGCTTTTTAGCGCTTTACTATTTTTGGGAACGGGCGTAACCTAATTAAGGCTCAATAAAAGTTAAGAAAATTTAGTTATGAATACCATGTTGGCAGCATTTGGCTTTGGCGCCACGGAAATCATTATTATTTGCGCGGCGGTATTGATTTTGTTCGGCGCGAAGAAAATTCCCGAATTTATGAAGGGCCTGGGCACGGGCGTCAAGGAATTCAAGAAGGCCACCCGGGAAGTGACCGAGGAAATTCAAAACGCCGCTGAAGACAAGCCGGCGCAGCAAAATAAAATCGCCAGTAGCCAGCCCGCACAAACCGTTCCGCAATCGAATCCGCCCAAAGCCTGACGGCGAATAATCCCGCATGGCCGCCGATCCTGTTGAAAAGGAAGACGAGTCCGAAGGCGGGCCGGTCAAAAGCTTTCTCGAACATCTCGAAGATTTCCGCTGGGTTCTCATCAAGAGCCTCGTCACGCTGGGCTTGGCGATGTTGGTCTGCCTCGGAGGAGGAAATTACGTCGTCAAAATTCTTAGATGGCCGCTGACCCACGCTCCGGTGCATTACGGCGGCACCAATCAAATTGCCGTCGTCAATTTCGGCACAAATCACCTCGGCAATTTCGAGCTTTCGCCAGAGCAGCAAAAAATGCTCAACCTCGGCACCAACCGGTTTGTCTCCGTGGAGATCGAGCCGGTGACGGTGGGCACCAATCAAATTCTCGGCTGGCGCGTTACGAATGACCTGCAGGCGATTGCTGCGGCGCAGCGGATGGACGTCAATCTGATCAATTTAAGCCCTGCCGCCGGATTTTTTGTCGCGTTTCAGGTGGCATTTTACGCGGGAATCGTTTTGGCGGGACCGTTCATCTTCTATTTTGTCGCGTCGTTTGTCTTTCCCGCCCTGAAATTCCAGGAGCGCAAATACGTCTATCGGGCCGTTTTCATCGGCGGCGGCCTCTTCGTCGCGGGCGTGTCTTTTTGTTATTTTGTGCTGATGCCGCTGGCGCTGGCGGCGTCGCAGATGTACTCCAACTGGCTTGGCTTCGGCGCATTCCAGTGGCGGGCGGAGGATTATATCAGTTTCGTCTGCCGGTTCATGCTGGGAATGGGAATTGGCTTTGAGCTGCCAGTGGTTCTTTTGACCCTGGTCAAGCTGGGGATTTTGAGTTATCGGAGCTTGCGCGGGATGTGGCGTTACATGGTCGTGATTAACCTGATCTTGGGTGCGCTCCTCACCTCGCCCGAGGTCTTTACTCAAATTACCATGGCCATTCCCCTTTATTTGCTGTATGAAGCCACCGTTTGGGTGGCGTGGTATTGGGACCAGCCGGACCGAAGCAGGGCGCGCCGGACGCTTTGGCTTGGCTTGGCCATTATTCTGGCCGTGGCCATTTTGCTGTGGATGGCATGGGAATATGCCTGGCCGAAAATGCACTGGCGGTGGGGCCTCTCTTGATTGTGTAGCACGCCCTTCCCGCGGGTGGCGGCGGCGTCGCGCCTGTCGCCTTTCCTTATGGCTCTCCAATTCCATCTCTGCCTCTTGACGCTGGCTGCCGCCCCTTGATTTTCATCTTCCCCAAAAAACACACTTTACAAAATCAAAAATCCGGGTAGGCTCCTCCTAACGATTAAGATTATGCGAAGCGCCACTGTCTTTCTTTCCGTCCTTTCCATCGCCGCCATCTTCACAGCCGGCTGCGCCGGGCCGGAAGAAAAATTCGGCCTTGGCATGGACAATACCTTTGAAGTCGTCCGCATGGGTGAGATGCGGCGGACCATCGAGCAAACGGCCATCTTCGATTCGCCCAGCGAAGGTTATACTGTCGGGTTTATACGCGGCTTGAACCGCTCGCTGGCGCGCACCGGAATGGGTATTTATGAATTGGTCACCGCGCCGATTCCGCCCTACGGCCCTGTTTTTACCAATTATTTCGCCCCTTGGCCGGTCTATCCCGACAGTTACAAGCCCCGTCTGATTTCAGACAGCACCTTTGACACTGACACGTTTATGGGCTTTCCTAGCGGCGACGCTGCGCCCTGGTTCCCCGGCAGCCGTTTCAATGTCTTTAATAATTGATTTCGACAGTTGAACCGTTAAGGCGTTGGAGCGCCGGAATTCGCTCCAACGCCTTGTTTATTGTCGCGCCAACGTGCCGCTGAACAAAAAATCGCCCTGCAAAGTCAACCTGCTGCTCAACATCCTTGGCCGGCGCGACGACGGGTTCCATGAACTCGAAACCGTCATGCAACCGGTGGATTTTTGCGACGAACTGGTGTTCGAGCGTGGTGGAAACGGAATCCGCTTCTCATGCAGTGAGAAAAACCTGCCGACCGATTCGCGTAATCTGGTATTTCGAGCGGCAGAGAAATTTTTCGCAGCGGCGAGGATTTCCGATGGGGTCAGAATCCATTTGCAAAAGAAAATCCCGCTGGCAGCCGGGTTGGGTGGGGGCAGTGGCGATGCGGCCACAACTCTGTTGGCCCTTAATGAATTGTTTGACGGACCGCTCCCGTCGGATGAACTTCACGAAATTGCAGCCGCGCTGGGTTCGGACGTTCCTTTCTTTCTGCAAAACAAGGCGGCCCTTGCCCTGGGCCGCGGTGAAAAAATCCAACCGCTCGACGAATTTTCGGCCTTGGCAGGCAAGGCATTTCTGCTGATTCATCCCGGCTTTGGCATCTCCACGCCATGGGCTTATCAAAATCTGGCCCGGTTCCCCGAAGTGCTCAACGGACGGCTTGGTCGGGCAGAGGAATTGATTGCAAAACTTCGCGCCAATGACTGGTCTGGCGCCGCCGGCTGTTTTTACAATTCGCTCGAGGCGCCGGCGTTTGAAAAATTTCCCATTCTGATGCTCTACCAGGAATTTTTGCTGGCGAACGGCGCGCGCGCGGCGCTGATGTCCGGCAGCGGTTCCGCCACGTTTGCCATCGCCGAAAACGCGGCGACGGCCGAATCACTCGCCGAAAAATTCAAATCGAGATTTGGTCAAAACGGATGGATGGCCGTAGCCGAAAGTTGAGAGGAAACAGAGCTCTCAACTTCCTTTTCTCCCAGTTGATGCCGTGGCGAAGCGACGGGTCATCTTCGTTTCACCTTCGCCAGGACAAACTCCATCATTTCACTGGCCGCAGGGATTTTAAGGGCCAGCGCTGCTCCCCAGTAGATTGCTCCCGCGACGATGGCCGGCACAAAGACCGCGCCAATTCTCAATGGAATGGTCGCGTGGCCGAGGGTGTTTTCCCAAGCCCGCCAGCAAAACAAAGCGATGATTCCTGAAAATATGGCGACCCACACCAGCCATAGAAAATCTCTTCGCAATGCCGCCATTTCGAGTTTGCCCAATTTCTTCCTCAGCGCGAAGAGCAGAAAAACAACGTTGCAAACGGAAGTCACGGTATTGGCGATCCCCAGGCCGCCTTGCCGCAATTGCACAACGAGCAAGGACGACAAAATCAAATTCAGGACGAGGCACGCGATGCTGATCATCATCGGCGTTTTGGTGTCGCCCAATGCATAAAAGGCGCGCGCGAGGATGTTGACGCTGGAGAAGGCCGCCAGTCCCGGCGCCAGGCAGGCGAGAGCATACGTCGTTTCCCGGGTTGCCAGCCGCCCGAAGTCTCCGCCCTGAAAGAGCAGGCGTACAATCGGTTCGGCCAGGGCCAGCAGTAGAATGCTCGCAATCAGGTTGGCAAACAGCATAGTCCCCAGACCGCTGCGCAATGTGACGCGAAAACCGTCGTAATTCTTTTCCACTGCAAGGGCGCTCAACGTCGTGAGAAGATAGGTCGCCAGCGAGATGCCGAACATTCCCTGCGGCAATTCCATCAGCCGCACCGCATAGTTGAACGAGGCATTAATCGTCGGATCAATGTAAAAGGCAATGATCTGGACGAGGGTGACGTTGATTTGAAAGGCGGCAACGCCGATGGCGCCCGGAATCATTTTGACGATGACGCGGCGCACCGTCTCGTCGTGCCACGGCGGCACCCATTGGAAACGAAAGCCGTCATGCCACAACGTAGGCATTTGAAATGCCGCCTGCGCCACCCCGGCGGCCAGCACGCCATACGCCAGGGCAAAGATCTGCACCGGCAATTTCTGGTCTTTCGGAAGATTAACGCCGAATTTTGGCGCCAGGCAAAGCACCGACGCAATCATCACCACGTTGAGCATGGTCGCACCCATCGCGGGAATGAAAAAATGGCCGCGTGCGTTGAGCATGCCCATGAACGCGGCAGCCAGGCAAACCAGCAGCACATAGGGAAACATCACGCGTAACAGCCGTAACATAAGTTCGGTTTTATCGGCGAAATGATGCGCCGCCAGCGCGAGCGAAATCCCCAGCATGGAGAAGGCAATGATGACCGAGGCCGAGATGACGAGGCCGGAAATGACGGCGTTGGCCGCGCGCCACATTTCACATTCACCATGCGTTTTTTCCTTCTCCTTGAAAATGGGAATAAAGGCCGCCGTCAGGGCGCCTTCACCAAGCAATCGCCGGAACAGATTCGGAACGAGAAATGCAAAAACGAACGCGCCAGCTACCCAACTGACCCCCATGAACCGGGAATAAACCATTTCCCGCACCATGCCCAATACGCGGCTGGTGAGCGTGGCGGTGGCCATGGCGCCGGACGATTTGAGCATCTGTGACATCGCGCCAAACTAAAGTCCAGAGTCCAAAGTCTAAAGGATAAAGTGTGAAAACGAGAACTTCCCTAAAATTTCGCGCATTGAGATCTTAACAGGAGCGCGGCTCTGCGTGCCGCGGTAATGTCCGGGCTTTCAGAACGTCAACAAATTGCTCAAAATGGCTTTGACATGACGACGTCGTTGAGGGTCATAAACCCGTGCTCCAAGGCGGGACGGAGTGAATTCAAATTGGCAATGACCGGCCGGCATTCTATGCTGCTCAGGTGAGCATTTTGGAAGAACTCAAATGGCGCGGCCTCATCGCCGATTGCACCGACGCGGCCGAGCTGGAAAGAAAAATCTCCGTGCCCATCACGCTTTATTGCGGTTTTGATCCCACGGCGGATAGCCTCCACGTCGGGAATCTGGTTCCCTTGCTGGCTTTGCGGAGGTTTCAGCTGCTTGGGCATTTTCCCATTGCCGTGGCTGGCGGCGCCACGGGTTCGATCGGCGACCCCAGCGGCAAAACGCAGGAGCGGCAACTGCTCACGAAGGAAATATTGAACCGGAACATCACCAGTGTGAAAGGGCAATTAGCCACGCTCCTGGATTTTGAAACAAAAACAAATCCGGCGCAATTGGTGGATAATGCCCTATGGACGCGCGACGTCCTGTTTCTCGATTTCTTGCGGGACATTGGAAAGCATTTTTCCGTCAACCAAATGGTCGCCAAGGAAAGCATCCGGGCACGAATGGAAGACCGCGAGGCGGGCATCAGCTACACCGAATTCAGCTACATGCTCCTGCAGGCGTTCGATTTCATGGTGCTGGCCCGGGACCATAACTGCGAATTGCAAATTGGCGGCAGCGACCAGTGGGGTAATATCACCGCCGGCATCGATTTGTGCAGAAAAAAATTGGCCAGGACCGTTTTTGGCCTCACCGTGCCGCTTATCACCAATGCCGACGGGACAAAATTCGGCAAGACCGAGGCGGGCGCGGTCTGGCTGGATTGGAAGCGCACCAGCGTTTATCGCTTTTACCAGTTTTGGGTCAACATTGACGACCGCGACGTTGTTCGCTATTTGAAACTTTTCACGTTCCTGTCGCAGGAGGAAATCGAAGCGTTGGAGAAGAGGCACACGGAAAATCCCGGCGCGCGCGAGGCGCACAAGGCGCTGGCAAAATCCGTGACGGATTTGATTCACGGCGGGAACGCCACCCAGGAAGCCATTCGCGCAAGCGAGATATTGTTCGGCGGCGATTTGACAGGCATTCTTGAGACAACTTTCAACGAAATTGTTGGGGAAGTGCCGACGAAACAGATCGAAAAAGAAAAATTGAACGGTGCGGGAATGCCGCTGGTCGAAGTGCTCGTGTACGCCGGTTTATCCCCTTCCAAAGGCCAGGCGCGAAAGGACATCGAGGGCGGCGGGGTGAACATTAACAACGTCAGGGAAACGGGTTTTCAACGGGCGGTGACGTCAAGTGATTTGCTGTTTGGCAGGCATTTGCTTTTGCGCAAAGGTAAGAAAAATTACGTCGTCGTAACGGCGGTCGGGCCAAAAGAAGAGACGGAAGGTCGAGGATAGAAGATGGAGGAGCGCGGAAAGCGAAGGCGAAAAATGTGGTATTTGAGAAGTTAAGCGGGACACCATTTCCGCATAACTGAAAAGATACACCTGAATTGTAAACTTTTCCGACAAAAAATTTTCAAAAAATCTGAAAAAAGTTTGGCAATTTTTGGTGGCTTGAGCGAACTTGTGGTGCAGGGTTCACACAGGTAGTGGCCCGGCGAAGAAGAACGTAAGAACATGATTAACAGGCAGTTTCCAAAGATGGTTCGTCGGTTTAGCGGTATAATTTGGCAGTCGCGGCGGTGCTTTTTTTCGGTCGCATTTTTAGTGGCGTTTTCCTCAGCCACATGGGCCGCTGGTCCGTCCGCGGCGGTTTCCCCCGCACTCGTTACGCTTGCGGAGGGCGCGACGGTGGCCAAAATCCAGGAGGCGCTGGATTCCTTGCCGGCATCTGGAGGCGAAGTCAATTTGCCCGCCGGGAAAATCATCGTAACGCAACCAATTATGTTGAACCGGAATGGCCTGACCCTGCGCGGCGCCGGCGACACGACCATTTTGTATCTGGCGAACGATGCCAATTGCCCCGTGATTATCATGGGTGAACCCGTGAACCATCCCCACCGTGTCGGCCATTTGCGGGTGAGCGACCTGTTCATTGACGGCAACCGCGCACACCAGCAGCGCGAAACGTGGCGGGTGGAGGGCGAAGGCTCCGAAATCCGCAACAACGGCATTACGGTGCAAAACGTCAGTGATTCGGTTATCGAAAATGTGACGACGGCGCGTTGCCGTTCGGGTGGATTGGTGACCACGCTCAATACGCGACGGCTCCTGGTGCGGAATCTGAATTCCTTCGATAACGAATTCGACGGCCTCGCCTGCTTTATGACGGCCAATTGCACTTTTTCACAGCTTTACCTGCATGACAATGCCGACGGAGCCGGCATTTCGCTGGACGGCAATTTCGGCCATAACGTCCTTGATAACGCAGTGCTGTCCGGCAATGACCTGGGCATTTTCATGCGTTGGAGCCATGATAATCAGTTCCGCAATATTTCCATCCGCGGCAGCCACACGTATGGGGTCTTCATGGCGGAAAACGTCGGGGAAAGCAGCATCGGGCAATCGCAGACCGATTGCGTTGACAATTCCTTCGAGAACATCAGCGGTAATCAATGCGGTGAAGCGCTCTTTCGCGTCAATGACGTCACCTGCACGAACAACGTGGCAACAGGCGTGAAATTCACCGGCAATGTTCGTGCCGAGCTTTCATTGGCGCTTCCGGGATTGTTGCTGGTCAAATAAATCTCCTTCAATTTTCGCCGCAAGTCTGCGACTCTGGCCTTCCTATTATGGCCAATACCAAACAGACGAAAAGCGGACCCATTTCAAAATTTATCCGGCATCATTTCCGGCACTTTAACGCGGCGGCCCTCGTGGATGCCGCGGATGCCTATGTGAAGCACCTGGAAACGGGCGGGCGAATGATGATTTGCCTCGCCGGCGCGATGAGCACCGCCGAACTCGGCCTGTCGCTGGCCGAGATGATTCGCCGCGACAAGGTGCATCTTGTCACCTGCACCGGCGCCAATTTGGAGGAGGACGTCTTCAATCTGGTGGCGCACGATTATTATGAGCGCGTGCCGCATTACCGGCAGCTTTCTCCTCGGGAGGAGCAGGGTTTGCTCAACCGCCATATGAACCGCGTCACGGACACCTGCATCCCTGAAGGCGAAGCAATGCGCCGCATGGAAAAGGCGATGCTGGAAGTGTGGACGGCCGCCGACCGGTGCGGCGAGCGGTTTTTCCCCCACGAATTTTTTTATCAGGTGCTCCGCGGCGGCAAATACAAAAAGTATTATCAGATTGCCCCGGGGGATTCATGGATGCTGGCGGCCGCCGAAAAGAACCTGCCCATCGTCGTGCCCGGTTGGGAGGATTCAACCCTCGGCAATATGTATGCCGCCGCAGTCATTCGCGGGCAGGCAAACGGAAAGGATGGCATCAAAAATGTCCACACCGTTCGCACCGGTATTGAATACATGACCTGGCTGGCGGATTTTTACACGCGAACGACAATGAAAAGCCCCTTGGGAATGTTTCAAATTGGCGGCGGTATTGCCGGCGATTTTCCGATTTGCGTGGTGCCGATGTTGCACCAGGATTTGCAGCGCACCGGGGTTCCGTTGTGGGGTTATTTCTGCCAAATCAGTGATTCAACCACCAGTTATGGCAGTTATAGTGGGGCGGTGCCCAATGAAAAAATCACCTGGGGCAAGCTCGGCATCAATACCCCGCGGTTTATCATTGAATCCGATGCGACGATTGTCGCGCCGCTGATATTTGCGCACGTGCTGGGATGGTGATTCGCCATGCCGAAACCGACCTCCAGAGTGGTGACCCCGGCAGCGCTGGGCTTTTCCATGCCTGCCGAGTGGGATAGGCACGAGGCGACCTGGCTGGGTTGGCCGCACAATGCCAGCGATTGGCCGGGGAAATTCGAAACGATTCCCTGGGTTTATGGCGAAATGGCGCGAAAAATTTCCGAAGGTGAGAGGATTTATCTGCTGGTCCGCCATAAGGCCGATGAAAATTTTGCGCGTCGCATTTTTAAGCGCGTGGGGATGGACACCCGAAGAATCCGGTTCGTGACCTGCCCGACCAATCGTGGATGGACGCGCGACACCGGGCCGATTTTTGTAAAAAACACGGAAACTGCCATCGTCCATTTCCATTTTAATGGTTGGGCCAAATACAACAATTGGCGCAAGGACACCACGGTCCCCGAATTCGCAGCCCGGTTGCTGTGCAAAAAGCTTTTTCACGCCGAATCCAACGGCAATCCATTCGTCATTGAGGGCGGCGGTATTGAATTAAATGGCTGCGGAACGCTGATTTCCACGGAGGAATGTTACCTGCATCCGAAAATCCAGGTTCGTAATCCAGGCCTGGGCAAAAACGAGATCGAGACGGCGTTGAAAAATTATCTCGGTGTGAAAAATATTTTTTGGCTGGCGAAAGGACCTGTTGGCGATGATACGCACGGCCACATTGACGATATTTGCCGGTTTGTGAACGCCAAAACGCTCGTGTTGGTCCGCGAAAAAAATCCGCGCGACGCAAATTATCGTCCGCTTGCGGAAAACTGGGACCGCATCGGTGACTTGCGTTTGCAAGACGGCGCGCGGCCGCAAGTGGTCGCGTTGCCGATGCCGGCGCCGCTCTATCTCGACCGTCGGCGCCTGCCGGCGAGCTACGCCAATTTCTACATCGCCAACGCCGCCGTCATCGTGCCCACGTTTAACGACCCGAATGACCGGGTGGCGCTCGGCATTCTCGGAGAATTGTTCAGCGACCGTCCTGTGGTGGGCGTTCATGCCGTGGATTTGGTCTGGGGATTCGGCTCGCTGCATTGTCTGACCCAGCAGCAACCTGTCTAAATTCACTCAGCCACCGCGCGTTTTTCAATTTCAAGGAAACCGTGCAATTGGCGGATGCGCGTGGGGTGTCGCATTTTGCGGAGCGCCTTGGCCTCGATTTGCCGGATCCGTTCGCGGGTGACTTTGAACTGAGAACCAACTTCTTCGAGCGTGCGGGCGCATCCGTCTCCCAAGCCAAAACGCAGCTCCAGAACCTTTCGCTCCCGCTCCGTCAGGCTGCAGAGCACGTCACCAAGTTTTTCCTTCAACAAACTGAAACTGGTCATGTCGAGCGGGCTTTCGGCGCCCTTGTCTTCGATAAAATCGCCAAAATTGGCGTCTTCAGTGTCGCCGACGGGCGATTGCAGCGAAATCGGCTGCTGCGCCATTTTGAGAACCGCGCGCACCCGGTCCACCGGCATCTGCATGTCTTCGGCAATTTCGTCCGGTGAAGGCTCGCGTCCAAAATCCTGGAGCAATCGCTTTTGCGAGCGCATCAGTTTGTTGATGACGTCAATCATGTGGACCGGAATGCGGATCGTCCGGGCCTGATCGGCGATCGCGCGGGTGATGGCCTGGCGGATCCACCAGGTGGAATAGGTCGAAAATTTGTAGCCGCGCCGGTATTCGAATTTTTCCACCGCCTTCATCAACCCTATATTGCCTTCCTGGATCAAATCGAGAAAGGAGAGGCCGCGGTTGGTGTATTTTTTGGCAATCGAAATCACCAGCCGCAGGTTGGCCTCCACCATCTCCGTTTTGGCCTGGAGGGCATTCGTTGAAAATTCGCGGAGCCGGTCAAAAATCGTCAAAAAATCCTCATGAGGCATCCGGACAAATTCTTCCAGAGCACGGATCTTATGTTTTTCGGCTTCCACCAGATGTTGTTGAGCGCTGGATTGGCGCTGCGCCTCGGCGTCCGCGAGCGCCCGCAGGCTGTATTGCAGCTTGTCATGGATATTTTCTGCGACTAACGCCATCTCTTCGATGACCTTGTGTTTGAAACAGAATTTGGGGAATGCGGCCTGCAATTTCTGGTCAGCGCGTTTGAAGGCACTCCAGGCGCGATGGCCGTGGTCCTTGCGGTGGGCGTCCCGCCACGCGTTGTATCTCAGGTCGGCGTCCTTGTCCAATTCGCGTATGCGTGTCAACAGGCGGGCGAGCACTGCGACGTGGGTGTTGCGGCTGTCCACTTTTTTATCGAGAACCACGCGGTCGAAACGCTCGCGCGGCGGATCCGCAATCAATTTTTCCGCCAGGGCGATATGCTCCTTGCCGGCAAAGCCGAGGCCGTAAACAATCTTGCGGACCTCGTTCTCCGCGGCCTCGATGCGCTTGGAAATTTCCACTTCCTGCTCGCGCGTCAGTAGGGGCACTTGCCCCATTTGCTTCAGATACATCCGCACTGGATCATCCAGCGCGTCCAGGTGGCTCGTGTCGTCCTCG
>JASHVW010000163.1 GCA_030044395.1 Verrucomicrobiia bacterium | reverse complement strand
TTATTTGTCCTTGTTTTGGGGAGCATAGGTCAAAATCAATGCAATGGCCAGGAAGAGAATCATCAGGAGGAGAAGGAAGACCGCTCCGTTTCCATGAATATGCGGGACCAGATGTGCCAGGATAATTGGTGTTTTCATAATTTTTACCGTTCACCTGCCTATACAAATTGCAAGGCGCGAGCTTGCAGAAAAAAAAGAGAGAAGGCGTTCACAACCGCCGCGTGATTTGATTTGCGATCGTGATGGCGTCTTGTCAAAACGCAAAACGCAGAATGCAGAAGAATGCAAATTGGATGCTGGACTTGTCAATTTCTGATAATTGCGTTATTGAGTTGTTCCATCAGCACCCGGTTTTGCATTTTGATGCGAGGGAATTGTCCTTGCGACGCGATCCGGCCGGGCGAACACGATTCACCCATGCCGTCGGGGATTCTCTTTACCCACCTTTTGAACTGGATCACCCTGGCCCTGTTTTGGATGTTGGTGGCGGATGATTATTCCATGCGGGTTTTGGCGTCGCCTAATTTTTTTGTTCGCACGTGGCAGGCGGAGGAAGGCTTGCCTCAAAATAAAGTGACGGCAGTGGTCCAGACCAGGGACGGCTATTTGTGGGTGGGCACGTATAGCGGGTTGGCCCGGTTTGACGGGGTCCGTTTCACGGTGTTTGACGAGGACAATACGCCGGAGCTGCGCAGCAGCCGTGTGACCAGTTTATTTGAAGGGCCGGACGGCGCGCTCTGGATTGGTGATGAAAGCGGACAGGTTACCCAATACAAGAATGGCCGGTTCAAGGCGGTGGCATTTCGTCCGGGTTCGAGCGGCAGCAAGATTTACGACATCACTTCCGATGGCGCGGGAGGCATTTGGATATTGAGCGAATCCGGCCAGATGACGCGCGCGCGGGATGGCCGGGTATCATCTCCCGAAATTGGCACGGCCGCCAAACTGTTGGATGTGTCGCGCGGCGCGGATGGCACGATCTGGGTCGCGCGCGACGGGCGGGTGTCGGCGTTGAAAGACGGGCAACTGGGCGCGCTTAAGTTTGACGAAGCGGCGGGCAATAGTTACGTCATGGGTATTGGGGCCAGCCGCGAGGGCGGGGTTTGGGTTGTGAGCGATGGGCGGGTCAGGCGATGGAAGGACGGCCAATGGGTTGAAGACCTGGGAATGGCGCCTTGGGGCATCAGTCCTGTCACCCGGCTGCTTGAGACCCGAAACGGCGCCCTGGTGGCGGGCACTGCGGATCGTGGTTTATATCTGGTCTTTCCCGGACAGGCCGGCCGGCCGCTCCATTTCGACCACACCAGCGGATTTCCATCCGACTGGGTGATTTCGCTGTGCGAGGACGCGGAAGGGAACCTTTGGGTTGGCACGGGCGGTGGCTTGGTGATATTGCGTCCGACCAACATAGAAACCGTTTCACCACCTGATCAATGGCAGGGGCGTTCGGTGTTATCGGTATGTCCCGGCAGGGACGGGGCATTGTGGATTGGAACGGAAGGGGCGGGATTATACCGCTTCCAGAACGGCGCGTGGACGAATTTCAACGCTGATCAAGGAATCCGCAATCCCTATATCTGGTCACTGGCTGAAGACTCTGTAGGCCGATTATGGGCGGGGACCTGGGGCGGAGGTTTATTTGCCCAGGAAGGCGATCAGTTTGGATTTGCGCCGGGGATGACGAACATCACCATGCCCATGCCTGCGCTATTGCATTCCAGCGCCGGCGGCCTGTGGATCGGCACCGCGGCCGGGTTGCTGCATTATCGGGCGGGAAAGACAAACTGGTTCACCGAAAGCGACGGCCAGCCGCTGCGCGATGTGAGAACGATAGCGGAGGATGGGAAGGGCGCGGTGTGGTTTGGGATGGCCGGGGACGGTCTCGCCTGCCTGAAAGAGGGCCACATCCAACGATTCCGGACGGCCGACGGATTGTCGAGTGAGTTTATTGAATGCCTGCATATTGACACGGAGGGCGCGCTTTGGATTGGGACCTTCGGCGGCGGTTTGGACCGCTATAAAGGGGGACATTTTGCGGTCATCAATCGCAAACAAGGATTGCCCAACAGCGTGATCGGCGACATTGAGGAGGACGGGAAAGGATTTTTTTGGATGAGTTCGCATGACGGGATTATTCGAATCAGCAAGGAGGAATTGAATCGTTGCGCCGATGGGATGACGAACAAAGTGCGTTGCCAGACTTTTGGCATCAATGATGGCATGCCGACGATCGAATGTTCCGAAGGATTGCAGCCCGCGGGATGCAAAACAGCGGACGGCCGATTATGGTTTGCCACGAGCAAGGGATTGGTGGCCGTCAACCCGCTGGAGGTGGAAGCCAATCCGTTGCCACCGCCGGTGCAGATTGAAGCCATGTTGGTGGACGACCAGCCGGTGGACATGGAAACAAACGAAGCCCCGATCACGATTCCCCCGGGACGGCAACGTTTCGAGTTTCAATATACCGGCTTAAGCTTTGTAGATCCGGAGAAGGTGCATTTCAAATACCGGTTGAGCGGCCTTGAAACGGAATGGGTAAACGCCGACACCCGGCGGACGGTCAATTACAGCTACATCCCGCCAGGCAGTTACACCTTCCAGGTAATCGCTTGTAACAACGACGATGTCTGGAACGAGATTGGAGCCGGCATCCCCTTCAACGTGCTGCCTTTTTTCTGGCAAACGATGTGGTTTCATATCATGGCGGCCGCGGCCGCGGCGATTGCCGTCGGCGGCGGTGTTTTGATTTGGGCCCGCTGGCGGATGCGGCGGAAACTGGAGCGGTTGGAGCGGCAGCAGGCGGTGGAACGGGAACGGACGCGCATCGCAAAGGATATTCACGATGACCTTGGGGCGAGCCTGACGCGCATCACGATGCTGAGCCAATCGGCGCGCGGCCAGTTGAGCAACGGGCAGCAGGCGTCGGAAGACGTGCGTCAGATTTACACCACGGCGCGGGAACTCATCAGCGCGATGGACGAGATCGTTTGGGCGGTCAATCCGCGGCATGATTCGCTCGACAGCCTGGCGAATTACCTCGGCAAATTCGCGCAGGATTATTTGCGTCCGGCGGGCATCCGGTGCCATTTAAATGTGCCCGTGCAGTTGCCTCAATGGCCGCTGACCGCCGAAGCGCGGCATAAATTATTTCTAACCGTCAAGGAAGCATTGCACAATGTAGTCAAACATGCGGGCGCCTCGGAAGTATCCGTCAGTCTCACTTTGGAAGCCGATTCATTTTCGTTGGTCATTGAAGACAACGGCCATGGCTTTGCGCCGCAACCGGTGGCTGCTGAAGTGCCTTCCAACCTGGGCCGCATCGAATATGGAAATGGACTCCCAAACATGCGGCATCGGCTGGCCGAAATCGGCGGCTATTGCAAAATCCAAAGCGCGCTCCGTGGCGGAACGAAAGTCATTCTCGAAGTGCCGGTAAAGAAACTTTAAGGTCGTGAGAACTGACGATGTCCATTGGCCGCCGGATATCATAAGATAGGGAGAAATGGCATGAGCATTGGCGTTTCCATAGTTGAGGACGATGCTCCAATTCGCGAGATCCTCGTGAATTGGATCAAACGCACGCCCGAATTTCGCCTGATCAGCGATTTTGGCAGCGCCGAACGCGCGATACCGAAGCTGCCATCCCAAAAGCCCGCCATTGCGCTCATGGACATCAACCTGCCGGGGATGAGCGGGATTGAATGCGTGAGCCAGTTGAAATCATTGATGCCCCAGACCCAGTTTGTGATGTTGACGGTGTATGAAGATGCGGATCACTTGTTTAACGCGCTGGCGGCCGGAGCGAGCGGATACCTGCTCAAGCGGACAACCTACGAAGAGTTATCGGCGGCGCTTAAGGAGGTTCATGGCGGCGGTTCCCCGATGAGCAGCAACATCGCCCGCAAGGTCGTTCAATCGTTTCATCGTCCCGGGACACCCTCGGGCGGGTCTGAAGACCTGACACCGCGCGAACGGGAAGTCCTGCATTTGCTGGCCTGCGGCGATCTCTACAAGGAAATTGCGGAACATCTGGAGATCAGTGTGCCCACCGTGAACACCCACATCCGGCGCATTTACGAGAAATTGCACGTGCGCTCCCGCGGCCAGGCGGTAGCCAAATATGCGCATATTTCCACCATGCAGGAACCGGTATAATTGCCGGTCAAGACCGCGAAGCGTGAGGCGTTTCGGCGGTTTCTCATAGGGGACATCACGTCTTGCCCAGGTTTTGTCCAAAACGGCGTAACCGATTTTACCATAACAAGTTGAAGCTGTTTTGAGACGGATTGGAATTCTGGCCGGGCAGGGTGGCAAGGCGCTGCGTGGTTATGGGTCATCAATTTTAACGACCTTTTTTCCCTACCCTGACGCCGAAAAAATCCGTTAGAGTGCCTGCTGAAACCAAGACCAAAATTGTTATGAGAGGAAACGTTCTCGCCTGTTATACAGTTTTACAGAAGGCCCAAGGCCATGCTGAGAC
>JASHVW010000162.1 GCA_030044395.1 Verrucomicrobiia bacterium | reverse complement strand
CGTTCTTGCAGTTCCTGTCGCCGTCGTGGTCTGGCTGATTGTGCGCGTGACGGAGTCTCGGGACCATATCGCGCATCTTTCGCGCCGCGTGGACACGCTGGAAATGGAAACGCTCCGTTTGCGGCAGCAACGCGAACCCGAAGCTGCGCTTGAGACGGAAACCAAAGGCTCTTTCGTCCTTCCAACGGCCGCGCCATCTCATTCCGCCCGGGAAAGTCGCGAACCTTCAGCAACGGCGCCGGCAGCAATCCCGTCGGAGCCCGTCATTCCGCCGGAACCCCTCATCCCGCCGATGCCGGAACATGAAATTGTTGAATCTCAGGAATCGCCAGCGCGTGCAACCCCTCCCGTGATTCCCCCTCCGCCGCGAATTCCTGTGGAACCCTTGATTGGGGCTGCCCGCCCCTCCGAGGCGGGCGAATCAACGCCGCCACTTCCTGAAAGAGCCTCGTTCGAAATGCGGCTCGGAACCTTCTGGCTGGTCCGCATCGGCATCGTGATGTTGCTGACCGGTCTCGCCTTCTTTGCCGATTATGCCTATCACCACATCATCGGTAAACTGGGCCCGGCGGGGAAAATTTCGCTGCTTTATCTAGCCAGCGGATTGCTACTCAGCGCGGGCGCATGGTGGCAGCGGCAAAATGTCAAAGAATCGCTGAAGAATTACGCGCAGGTGCTCTTGGCCGGTGGACTCGCGGCGGTCTATTTCACAACCTACGCCGCGCACCACATTCCACCGCTCCGAATCATCGAAAGCGCGCTGCTCGACGGCACATTGTTGCTCGCGTGGGCGGGATTTATCATGTGGCTCGCCGACCGGCGCAAGTCCGAGGTCATGGCATTGTTCGCCGTTGGGTTGGCGTTCTACAGTTCGGTCATCACGCGTGTCGGGGAGTTCACGCTTTATTCGAATCTGATCCTGACCATTGCGGCGGTGTTTTTCCTCGTGCGCAACCGCTGGGCGGGCCTTTCCTTCGCCAGCCTCGGCACGAGCTACGCAGGCTACACCTTCTGGCGGTTCCTTCACGCCGAAGGCTGGCGCTGGGCCACGCCGGACGAAAATCTCCGGCTCGGAGCGGGATTCCTGGCCAGCTACTGGCTTGTCTTCACGGCGGCGTCCTTTCTCTCGAAAAGCAGGAAACTCTCCGGGGCGAGCCGGGCCGCATTTCTGACGCTGAACAACGGCGCGTTCTTCACCCTGTTCTTGTTGACGATGCTGCAGGTCCACACCGGGGGCTTCTGGAAATTCTCGCTCGGCTACGGCGCCGTGCTGCTGGCGCTGGCGGCCCTGGCGCAGAAAATTCTCCGGGACGAGCCGCTCGCGAAAAATTGCCTGCTCACCCAGGGTTTGCTGCTCGTGACCCTTGGATTCATTTTCAAATTCTCCGGGCTGCAACTGTCGCTGGTGCTTGGCGCGGAAAGCGTCGTGCTGTTCGTGCTCGGCTCGCAACGCGCAAGCGGTGTCCTGAAGTATTTCGCCTACGCCGCCGCGTTGCTGGCCACCGGTTGGTGCGTCGTGAATTTGAGGCAATTTGATTCCCCGGGGCTTTGGACCGCCGCCGGGCTTGGCGGACTGCTCGCCTTCAACGCATTCTGGGCACACCGGCTGGACGCCGGTCGCAGCGAGCACCTGCTCCGCGCCGAGCCGTCATTTTTCACGCTGGTCGCGCTGGCAAGCTGGCTGGCGGCGACCTGGTTCAATTCGACCCCCGCCAATCTGCCCCTGGCGCTTGCCGCCGAAGCTGTCGTTTTGACATTTTCAATCCACCTGCTCCGCGTCCGGGAAATCGCGTTGCTCGGACAGTTTTTTCTCGGGTTTGCCCAGTTTGCCTGGTTGTTTCATTTTCTCTCCCTCACCCCGCCCTGGTGGAATCCGCTCATCATCATCGCCGTCACCATCGGCTTGAGCCATTGGTGGCAGCACCAGAAAAGTATCGAAATCAGCCGGGAAACATTCGTTATTTACTCAGCCGTGTTCGCGCTGGCGGCTATTGCCGTCGCCATCCTCTGGCTGCATCCGCTGATGTCGGCGCCGGCCTGGCTGGCGCTTTCAAGCCTGCTGGCGATCGCCGTGACAGGTTACGGCGTTGCAACGCGCTCCTGGCCGCTGGCGATTTGCGGTCAAATTTTTCTGCTGGCCGGCGTCTGGGAATTGATGCGCCTGCTCGTCCAGGTGGAACCGGAATGGTATTTCCCGCTCGCGCCGATGGCGGCGCTGATGATTTTATCGTTCGCCACTGTTCGCTGGTTCGCCCGCAAGCCGGACAGCGGCGCCAAAGCACGCGAACCCCTGCTCCAAACCGCGCTGGTCTATCGCTGGGTTGCTCTGGCCATGTCGCTGCTCTGGATTTGGCAATACGTTCCGGAAAGCCAGCGTGTCTGGACCTGCATGGTTGCCGCGGTGGCAATTTTTACGCTGGCCATCTGGCGCCGCAATCGCGAGGCGCTGGCGGCAACGGCCGTCTATGCCATTGCTTCGGTCGCCACACTTTGGATTCACGAAGGCCTGGTGATGGATGTTTATTGGCCCAATTTCCTCTCATTGCTGGCGCTGTTCGCGCTGCAGCAGATCCTTCGGCGGGTTCCGGCGGATTTCGCGCTCGACGACCAAACGCACGGCACGAATGTTTTCATCGCCGGCGTCAGTTTGTGGCGCTTCTTGTTCTGCTGGATGGCCACATTCACCGGCGGATTTTTCGTAACGATGGTTTGGGCGGCCTTTGCTGTGGTGATCTTTGCCGCAGGAATCCTGTTGCGCGAGCGCTTTTACCGTTGGTTCGGCCTCGCCGTCCTGGCGGCGGCCATCGGGCGTGTCGTGCTGGTGGATGTTTGGAAACAAGAAACCATCTATCGCGTGCTGACGTTCATGGCGCTCGGTGTGGCGCTGCTGGTCGTGGGCTTCATCTACAATAAATACCAGGAGAAAATCAGGCAATGGCTGTAAGGGAGTGCGGCGGCAACCACGAAGGCTGATACGGGGGACGCCGCTTTCGTATCGCCACTCGCTCTCGCACCCCCCGGAGCAATCTGATAATGTATGATCTGTAGAACTGCGGGTGATTACAAAGCGGAGGCTATAGAGGATTTTCTGCCGCATTGCCAGCGGCGGGATTTTCTGTCAGTTTCGCGGGCATATGGCTTTTGATTCCTTTCGTGATTTCATCAACGCCCTTGAGCGCGCCGGTGAATTGAAGCGTATATCGCAGCCGGCCACCACCGAACTGGAGATCACGGAAATAGCCGACCGCGAGATGAAATCGCCCGGCGGCGGCAAGGCGTTATTGTTCGAAAAGCCGACGGTGAACGGCATCGCTTCGCCGTTTCCAGTAGCCATCAACACTCTGGGTTCGCATCGCCGGATGGCGATGAGCATGGGCGCGGATTCGATTGAGGAAGTGGCGAACGAACTGGGTTCATTGATGAAGGCGAAGCCGCCAATGAGTTTCAGGGAAGGGATCAAGCTCCTCGGGCAGGCGCTGGATTTGCGCCATGCGAAACCCAAAATGGTCAAGACGGGCGCGTGCAAGGAGGTGATTCATCAATTCGACGCACCGGCTTCGCGCAAGGAACCGTGGCCGAAGGCGATGGATATTGCCACCGGGGGAGCGGGAGCGAGCGGAGGCGAGGGAGGCGCGCTTCCCACACTTTTGAAATTGCCGATCCAGAAATGCTGGCCGCTGGACGGGGGGCGGTTCGTCACGCTGCCGTGCGTGGTGACGAAAGACCCCGATACGGGCGAGCGCAACGTGGGGATGTATCGAATCCAGATTTACGATGAGAAGACGGCGGGGATGCACTGGCAATTGCAGAAGGTTGGGGCACGGCATGGACGGCGTTATTACGAAACGGGCACACGGATGCCGGTGAGCGTGTTCCTGGGGGGCGATCCGATGTTTCCGTTTGCGGCGACGGCGCCGTTACCGGATGGGTTGGATGAATTTTTGCTGGCGGGTTATTTGCGGAAAAAATCCGTTGAACTGGTGAAATGCGAGACGAACGATTTGGAGGTTCCGGCCAATGCGGATTTCGTGATTGAAGGCTACGTTAACCCGACGGAGCCGTTGCGCGAGGAAGGGCCGTTCGGGGATCACACGGGGTATTACACGCTACCGGAGCCGTACCCGGTTTTTCACATCACCGCCATTACGCATCGCCGGGACGCGGTGTACCCGGCGACGATCGTGGGGATGCCGCCGATGGAGGATTTTTACATTGGGGGCGCGAGCGTGAAATTGTTCCTGCCGATATTCAAGATGAATTTTCCGGAGATCGTGGACATGGCGCTGCCGGCGGAAGGCGTCTTTCACAATCTCGTTTTTGTCAGCATCAAGAAGACCTATCCGATGCAGGCGTATAAAATCATGCACGGGCTATGGGGGATGGGGCAGATGATGTTCACGAAATACATTGTGGTGGTGGATGCGGACGTGGACGTTCATAAGACGAGCGAGGTGCTCTTTCGTCTGTGCGCCAACACGGACCCGCAACGGGACAGCATTTTTACGAAGGGGCCGGCGGACGTGCTGGACCACGCAACGAGTGAAATCGCGAGCGGGAGCAAGCTTGGAATTGACGCCACAAAGAAGCTGCCAGGGGAAGGGTTCAAGCGGCCGTGGCCGCCGTTGATCTCGATGGAAGAGGCGGTGCGGAAGAAGATTGACGCGATGTTTGGCGGGCACATATAAAAAGAATTTATTCGCCAGAAGCGGGGGATTTTCGCATCATGTCCAGTGATGAAATCCATGACCGGCTATGGCCGCGGCGAGTGCGCGCGGGATGGCTTTAAAATTACCGTTGAGCTGGGCGCGGTGAACCGCCGCCAATCGGAAGTGTCGGTGAACCTGCCGCGCGAGCTGGAAATGCTGGAAGCGCAGGTGCGGGACGCCATCAACGCGCGGGTGGCCCGCGGACGGGTTTCGGCGCGGATTTCCATTCATGCAACCGAGGGCAACCTATCGGCACGGATGCATATCAACAAACGGCTGGCGGAGGCGTACGCGGCGGAGCTGGGGAAACTGGCGCGGCAATTGAAATTGTCCGGCGAAATTACCCTGGACCAGATTTTGCGGGCGCCGGGGGTATTTCAGAGCGATGAGGAATTGGTGGAGGCGGAAAACATCTGGCCGCTGGTGGAACGGGCATTGAAGCAGGCGCTGGAGGCGCTCGTGAAGATGCGGGAAAGGGAAGGCGCGCACCTGATGCAGGACCTGGCCGCGCGGATCGGCACGATGCGAAAATCAGTTGAACGGATTCAAAAGCAGGCGCCGTTGACGGCGGAGAATTACCGCAAGCAGTTGCTGGAACGCATCAAGAACGCGGGAATCGAGAACGCGACGGCGGATGATGAGCGGTTGGCCAAGGAGATTGTTTTGTTCGCAGACCGTTCGGACATCACCGAGGAATTGACGCGGATGCAGAGTCATTTTCAGCAATTTGAGGATTGCCGCAAGGCGCGGGAGCCAGTGGGACGGACGCTGGACTTTTTGGCGCAGGAAATGAACCGCGAAATCAATACGATCGGCTCGAAGGGAAACGACGCGATCATATCGCGCGAGGTCGTGCGGCTAAAGTCGGAGCTGGAAAAATTCCGCGAGCAGGTGCAAAACGTTGAATAACCGGCAGGAATTCAGATCAGAGACAGATGATGGCCAAAGAGAAACCGAATCCATTGTTGATATTGATATCCGCGCCGTCCGGCGGGGGGAAGACGACGTTGTGCCGCCAATTAATCCGCGCGCGGCGGAACATGGTCCGGGCGATCACGTGCACGACCCGGGCGCCGAGGAAGGGCGAGCGCAACGGGGTGGATTATTATTTTTTGAAGGCGGAGGATTTTCTGAAGCGGGTTCAAGCCGGGAATTTTTTGGAGCACGCGACGGTGTACGGGAACAGCTACGGGCTGTTGAAGGGGGAATTACTGGGAAAACTGCGGGCGGGAAAAGACGTATTGCTGAACGTGGACGTGCAGGGGGCGGCCACTTTAATCAAAAAGACGGGGGAAGAGCCGGAATTGAAGCGGGCGCTGGTGACGATTTTTTTGACGCCGACGTCACTGGCGGAAGTTGAGGCGCGGTTGAGACGGCGGGGAGCGGACTCGGCGGAGGTGATTCGGAAGCGGGTGGCCATGGCGAAACAAGAGATCGCGCAATGGCGGAATTTCGATTATCTTCTCATCAGCGGCAGCAAACACGAAGACCTGCGCCGGACGCTGGCAATCATTGAAGCCGAAAAGATGCGGGTGGCGCGGTCGCGAGCGCCGGAGATTTAATCTGGAATGAGCAGCGAAAATAAAATTGTCCTCGGAGTGACCGGCTCGATCGCCGCGCACAAGGCGGCGGATTTGGCGTTGTTGCTGGCAAAAGCCGGGTGCGAAGTGCGTGTGGTGATGACGGCGGACGCGCAGCGATTCATCACGCCGCTGCCGTTCAAGACGTTGACGCGCCATCCGGTGGTGACGGACCTTTATGACGAAGAAGAGGGGTGGAAACCGGCGCATATCCGGCTGGCGGACGAAGCGGATTTGCTGTTAATAGCCCCGGCGACGGCAAACGTCATTGCAAAGATGGCGCATGGGATCGCGGATGACGCGCTGACGTGCATTGCGCTGGCGTTGAATGCGGAGGCGAGGATTTTGATGGCGCCGG
>JASHVW010000161.1 GCA_030044395.1 Verrucomicrobiia bacterium | reverse complement strand
ATCATTCCCAAATCCCACAAAGACGGTTGGGGAAGAGATGGTGCTGCCGGTGATTGAACCGTGCGGCATGACATCCGCCGGCGCGGTCGCGCCGCCATACACATTCATCTGGCTGAGCTTGTTGTTGGCGCCGTAAAAGTAAATGCCCGTTTTCCAGACATCGTGAGTGACTGAGCCGACGACGAGGCCATGGCGGCTGGCATTGTCATAAAAGGCAGCGACCTCGTGACTAAGACTGGAATTATTGATGGGCATGGCGTTGTAGCTGACGAAGCCGTCGTTGTCAAACGGGACGCATAAGGCGCGGTCGTCGTTATAGCTTCCGATATCCACGCCGCCGGGTGAGTCCACAACCACCGGCGCCATCCAATTGGCGCCAAGATTGGCGCCCGCAACGTCCACGCGCACGAGGAAACTGTCGGTCTGGTCGAGGGTGAAGTATTGCTTCATGGCGGGCAGACCGGTGCGGGTGGCGGTGACGACGACCTGGTTGCCGGAAATGGAATAGCTCCAAGTACGGTAGCCGGTTCCCTTGATGTACCCGGTGCCCAGGGTGACTCCACTGTAAAAGGCGGAAATTTTTCTGGAATTGCGCCAATAAAAATCGGTGGTGCCGGCATTGAGGTGGTAATCCAGCATGACATTGCCATTGGACATGACGAGCGAATTTCCAACCCGATGAATGAGGGGGGATGCCAAAGCTTGCACGCCGGCAGGCGACAAGAGAAGGGGCAATCCTATGATCCAGGCGACCGATTTTTGCGATTTCATTGGGCGGCGGAATTTGACCGTCTTTGCCCTAGCGGGCTGTCAACGGTCCACCGCCGGACCAGTGATTTTGGTCCGGCGGTGTCGTAATTCCGCGTCCAATATACCATCGGGTTCGGGTCTAGGGCAACTCGATCAGATAGAACGCCTGCGGATTTGCGCCGTTGATGGCGTTGGTTACGTTGAAGTTTCCACTGCCATCAAAGTCGTTGGTCGAGATAATGGTCCAGTCAGCCAGCGGCGCAGCCACATTGGTTGAGGACAACACGTAGAAGGCGCCGTTGGCTGTGCCTCCCGATCCGCTGAAGACGAGGCTTCCGGCGGCAATCCTGGTGGCGCCGATAAGCGGCTGCGATGACGCGGTCGTGACGCTCAAGATGCCGCTGCTTAATTGACTGGTGTCCCATGCCAGCCCGGAACCGGGAGATGCCGGCGTAATGCTGGAGAACGAGCCGGAATAGCTGGTGGCGTTGAAGATTTGGAAGGCATCTCCGGCTGCGAGGGGCGAACCGCTGATGTTGATCAGGTTCAAAGTTCCGCCATAGGTAATGGCGGCCCCGGCCTCCACCGCATCGTTAGTTGCCCCATCCAGCTTGATAACGGTTGTGCCCTGCAATGTCACGTCGTCTGACGCCGCGATGGCTCCGACCTCATTGGTGGCGTTGACGGTGATGCCAAGCGTCGTGTTGGTTCCAGAGGGCGACAGGATGGCCCCGGACGGAACGACGAGGCTGCCATTGATGCCACCGATGCCGGCCAGGGTCTGGCCGTTGGCCAGCGTCAAGGTTTGGTCAGGACGACCCGTAACGTCAATGTGGGCGACGGTTGGACTGCCGCCGCCGAAGAAAATGAGTGAGCTGTGCGAGATGGAGCCGTTGCCGGTCAACGTGACCTCGGGCGAATTGCCGCTGCTGCCGATGATGGTCGGGCCGCTGTAGGTATTGGAGGCGGACAGCTCCATTGCATGGTTATAGATGTCCATGACAAAGCCGCCGACGCCGCTGATTACATTGGTATAGATTCTGTTGTAATCTCCGACAACGATATGTGCCACGCCATTGAGGGTAACAGCACTGTCTATCGGCTCATCGCCGGAACCGCTCCAGGCCTCCCACTGGGCGTTGCTTTCAAGAATAACATTGCTGCCATCTATAGGCGACGGGCCGGTCCAAAGATACACCTGGGCTCCGTTGAAAACGTGGATGCTGCCGTTCCAGCCGCCGTTCCAGAAGATCAATTGACCATTGGCTGAAATATTCACGACGGTGCCGGGGTTCTGAAAACTCGAATCACAATACTTCGCGCCGAGTTCGCTGCCATTGGTATAGGTAATGCTCGAGACATTTGCGCTGATCACCGGTGAGTTCCATTCACCGTAAGGGTTGCTCGTATCGGCCGACCAATCAAAGGTCAAGTTATGGGCGCCGTTAATTTGCGCACCGTCGGCCAAGTCCCAGCGGTCAGGGCCGCCCACCGTCGTATCGCCCGTCATTATGAGATCAACGGATTCCAGGGGATAATCGTTGTAGGTGTTGATCAACGCTCCGACGTCATTGGTGCCGGAGCCTGAAACGTAAACGGGGGTGAGACTGTTAAATGTTCCACCGGCAAGATCCAAGGTGGCATTGTTGGTGACGGTGATGGAGGCCACCGAGCTGAAACAATTGTTCCCGGCATAAATCGCCCCGCCGTTGACGGCAACCGTTCCGGCAAATCCGGACGGAGTGAAAATGCTCAACGTGCTGGAGCCGTTCTTGATGAGCGAACCTGATCCACTGAGATTGCCGGGGCCGTTTAGAGTGTATTCATTCGTGCTTGCATCTATGTCAGCCACGCTCGGGACCACCGTGGCGTTTACCGTGACCGTGGTGGGCGCTCCAGGCGCGTCGTTGAAGAGCACCGCATCGCCGGGATTAAAGGCGGTCGGCAGGTCATTGGCCAAATTAATCCAGTTGGTGGAGAGATCATTGTCCCAGATTCCACTATTGTCGTTCGCGCTCCATTGAAGATTGCGGGGTGTGGAAACGGTCAGCGCCGCGGAAATGCTGTTGGTGGTTCCGTTGGCGTTGCCGACGACCACGCTATAATTTCCGGCGTTGGTCAATTGCAGATTGCTCAACGCAAGGGTGGCATTGGTCTGGCCAGCAAGCGGAGTGCTTCCCGAATACCATTGATTTGTCGTCGGCAAGCCGGAGACGGCGCTGACAGTAAACGTCACCGACCCACCCACGTAACTCGCCTGCGACTGCGGCTGACTTACGATGATGGGCCGGGAATTCGCCGGGGAGGCATTCAATTCGGCCTCGAAATAGTGGTCCAATACCTCGGCTGATGTCAGGCCGTAATTGTAGATGGCCACCTGGCAAATGTTTCCGTTGAAGGTCCGGCCGTTGCCGCTTACGGTTCCGTTTCCGATCGCCCATGCAACAAACTCGGAGAAAGAAATTGACCCGGTTGTATCCGGGGCGCTCGAGACCAATGCTCCGTTGATGTACAGGTAATCATTGATGCCGTCATTGGCCAATACCAAATAGACCCAATTTGTATTTTGCTGGCCGCCGCTGAGTCCTCCCGTGCCGAAATATCCGTAATACGGGTTACCAGACTCATCCTGCCGCAAAGCGATTTCCTGATCGTTATAATTGCCGTCATAACCTTTGGCAATAATGTCTCCCAGGGTCGAGGGCGACAGGCTGGCGGGTTGGGCCCAAGCCTCCAGGGTGGTTGGACCGACAAAATTCAAGTAATAGGGGTTGTTCCCCGAGCCCAAATAAACATCCTGGCTCCCATTAAAACTCACGGCATTGGTGATGAACGGAGCCGGGCCGGGAACCAAGTTTCCCGATGGGGTAATGCCTTCGTAATCTCCATCATTTCCGTTGCCGGATAGATCGGTGGCAAGGCCGTTGGGAGCATTTGAATCCGTCAAATCGAGCGGCCAATAGCCCAGGGGATTGCCGGAGAGCACGGCGCTTTCGTAATTCGTAACCGGCGTATCCGTAATATCACGAACCTGCAAAAGATTGATCTGAGGGTAGTCACCGTTGGCGGAACCCGTTCCGCTCAATGTAATGGTCTCGGAGCCGGAACCGTCCGCCACGTAGGTGCCGATAATGTATTGGCCGGGAGCATTTCCGAAGGTCAGACTGGCGGATGTGTTGGCGCCGCCGGTAAAAGTTTCAGACCGGCCGTTGCCGCGTCCGTCATTCGCCCAGGCCTGGATCAGGTAGGTGTGCCCCGGGGTGTCATTCCAGGTGAGAACGATAGTTCCGTCTCCGCTGCCGGCATAAGCCGCCGTCTGCAAGAGGGTGTTATAGTTGGAGTTTGGAGTGCCGGGATTGTTATAGCTATTGTATCCGCTTTGGTCATCTTGCGGAAAGCTGGCGCTGAAGCCGGGCAGAGTGGCGTTTCCCTCGAAGACGACGCCATTCACGGGCAAAGTGTTTGCGTTCCCATCATAAGGCGCCCACGAACCGAAGAATGTTCCCTGGGTGCTCACGTCCGAAGCTCCGGAGATGGCGACGGGTGTTTGCCATGTTACGTTTTCATTTTGTGCCTGTGCCATCGCGGTGAGCGCGCTGATAATGGCCGCATATAGAACGATTTTTTTCATAGTTGGTTTTGTTGGTCTGGGTGTTTGTATGGGTTTTAACAGGGGGTTCGGCAGACGTTACTGGTTGTTCGGGGCGACGCAGTGTTGGATAAGCCAGGGCGCGTCGTGGCCACTGGGATCGGGTTTATTGGGTGACAGTTGATAATCGTATATGGAGGAACCGATCCCCAAGGTTGATGTGCCCGCGGCTCGAATCGCCGGGTCCAGCCAGGTTCTTGGTTCGGCGTGGCCATCGGCGAAAGCAAACGTGCCGACATCGCCATGGTAGGTCGCAAAAATGTCCACAAAGTTAAACGTTATTGGCGGGAGCGGCCCGTTCACGCTCATCGCAAAAGTATCCTGATTGAATCCCCTTGTGTCCGATTGCTCCACGAAAATGATGCAATCGGAAACTCTTCTGATTTGGGACACTTTTGAGAAACTTTCGGTGAAGCCTTGACAGGATTCCACATTTTCCGAGAGAGCATAACTGTCAAAGGCCCACCCGATTGCATTGCCGCTGCCAATCGGAAGGTTGAACCGCGCATCACCTGGGCAATGAAAGACCTCCGGATTCCTGGTATATTGGCCAAGCAGATTATTCGTTATCAATTCGTTTTCGTCGTCCGCCAGGGCAGTCCCCTGGGAAGCGCCTGCGCCGCTGAGCGGAGGCAGTTTTGGATTGATACCCCAAAAACCGCCGGCGTCGTCCATAGCGGGCCAGATAGGCGCACCTGGTTGGCCGCCCGAAATGACATGCGACTGGACAAGATTGTCGTTGTTATCATTGACATACATGGTAAATGCCAACCCCATCTCTTTCTGGTTGTTCAGGCAGGCGGACTCGGTCGCTTTCAGTTTGGATTTGGCGAGGACCGGCAACAACATGGCGGCCAGAATGGCGATAATGGCAATGACCACCAATAATTCGATCAAAGTAAAAGCGCGATCAGGTTTCAAAAAGGACCTCTTTGATACGGGTGCGGCTGACGGAACGAATCGGTCAACGATTTGTTTAAATGTCTCAACATACTCTTTCCTGACACCACCCGGGATTATCATCGTCGTTACTGGCACAGGATGTATTCCCCTATTTTATACCATTTAAACAGGTTGCATCCAATGGACTTTTAGGGAAAAGATTTGACCTTTTTGGTCACGGGCAGCCGGAGCCAATTCAAAAGAGACGAGATCGAGCGGGGTGAAGGCTACGTTGTTTTATTCGAGGCACTTAGGGTAACAGGCAATTTGGCCGCGACAGGTTTAAAAAGTGAATGCGCACGAAATTCGGACGGTGTCGTCCCAACTTTTTTCTTAAAAATCCGGCTGAGGTACTCGATGTGTTCAAAACCGGTTTTTTCGGCAATGAGCGAAAGGGGAAAATCCGTCTCCGCCAGCAATTGTTTTACCCG
>JASHVW010000160.1 GCA_030044395.1 Verrucomicrobiia bacterium | reverse complement strand
GATGGCCAATCCGCATTAGGCCCAACCACAATAATTTCCAAATCATTTGTAGCCTCGATTGTTTCGATGAGAGAGCAGATCATGCGGCCATAAAAGTTTTCCACTGAACCAGCATAAACAAGGCGAAACTTTCCATTTAAAGGCGGCCAAAATTTGTCAGCCACGCGGTGTTTTCCCGGCATGGGATAAATCACGTGGCTATTTGGGTGAGGACCCAAGACATCCCTCATGCCATCACTGGTGCAAAAAGCCAAGTCGCATTTGCCGTAGAATCGTCGGAACCATCGGCTAAGCGCGGGCCGCGTCCAGTTATGGCCAAAGTGGCCTTTCATGATGGGGAGCCAATCCAAAAAAAAACCGACCAATGGCAATCCATGTTTGCGCGCCAGACGATATGCCAATTTACTCAATGAGTTATCCGCTAGAACCAGCAGTAAGTGCGGCTGAAAATCTTGAATCGCGGTTTCAAGTGCAGGATTTGGCACTACCGCCCGGACGAAGTTTTCGTAGTCCGTAAGCCATGGCGCAAAAAATGGCCCAAGGCGGCTCTTTCTTAATCGCCACAACGGATACGGCAGGCGCAAAGACGTATGTATCTGTAAATCATTTGCAAAATCAGCATCACTTGCTACGTGTAACTCAAAGGGATTTCGCTCCACAAGGTGCCGATACAACACAATTCGCCCGCCGCAATCGTTTCGTGGCGGAACAATACTGACGAGAAGCACGCGCGTCTTATTGCTTTTTGAAGCCGTCAATGTCACCTCCGACTCAGTTTTTGGCCATCTGTTAAACCAAACCTGTCCCAAAATTCAGCGTGAACCATTTCTCCGCTCCAGTAACAACCCTACCTGTCCCAGTACAGCCTGTGCGTTTAACTGGCGTAATGGGAGCCACCCAATTTTTGCCTTAAGACTTCAAAGGCTGTTTTGACGAATTACAGCACGCCCTCGTTTAACGCCACGCCGCTCGGCCAACAGGAATCGCTTTAAAAATGGATTTGCCCGCAGCCAGCGATACCACCACAAAAATTCACCGGCCAAGCGATCTACCCGACACCCGAGAGGCGATTCAATACCCCTAACGCCCAAAAAAAGAGCCCGGGACATTTGCAAATCTTCGGCAAGCTTGAGAAGGTAAGAGTGCTCCAATCTGCGTGAAGGTATCAAGTGGCTAACTCGCAGCTTCTCAAATAAACCCATGCCAAATCCGATGTCGATCGAACACAACGCCAGATCCAGGTCTTCCCAACCAGAAAGACCATTCCCCACGCGCCCAAGCCTTTGGCGAATTGCGGATCGCATTATAGTCTGAACATAGGTATTGGCCACACTCCGCCTCGAGCACATTCCTGCACCATTAGGTGCGTTATCCAAAACAAGATAATTTCCCCAGTAGTCACGTTCTAATTTTCGAATGCACAGCCAACTTAGAATTGCCTCCGTAGCAGGGTCAGGAGAACGCTCAAATTCGGGTAAAACAGTGCCACTCCAAACCCCCAGTCGCGGATACTCATTGGCAACCGTGACAGCCGTAGAGAGATAATCCGCTGCCAATACATTGTCATCATCTACAAATACGAGAAGTTCACCCTTTGATTCTTTAATACTACGCAAGCGAGCGCGGGTTAACCCGAGTTCATCTTCGCGCACGTGGCGCGCTTGCGGATGCCACGACAAATCCCAGATGCCCACGAGCGGCTCCGTTGATGCGTTATCAACTAGCAGCAACTCCCACTGTTCCATTGACAATGTTTGCAACTTTAGCGAATTCAACACTCGTGCCAGGTAATCCGTGCGTGGGTTATAGGTGCAAATGATAACTGAAATTCGTAACATGCTCGTAATGCTGAACGTATTGCTTACGGAGATTCCTCTTTTATCTCAACGAAATTCACTTTAGCCCATGATTTTATGCTGTGCTCATAGACTGATTCGAGTTTCAGGTAAGCCGTTGGATAAGCAAAGACCTCTTTGCCCAATAACACCGCCAAAATCATGCAGTGCAACCGGTCAGTATGCACCTGCGCAGCCCTGCTGATACACTCAACAAAGCTTTGAAAACTCATAACTGATGCGTCCCTTTCCATCAATGGTAAGGACAATTGAGCCATCTCCCTTACTATTGTCAAACGCCTTTGAGAATAATTCGCTTGGTGGCGATGTCTATAACGATGTAACATTGAAGTAAATGGCCATATTTTTAAAGAGGCGTTTGCGTTTGGCAGATGCATCTTAGATTCACAATCTCCGCGGAAACTTGCCAAGATATATTCCGACGAACACGCCTCACGTAGCTCAATGATCCATCTGGAATTTCTCAAATGAAATGCCGGGTCATGCGCAAGCCCAATCTTTACCGTTGGCGGCAGTCCCAGGCGGCAAAGGTTTTCATAACTAATATTATCGCGGGCAAACAAACCGGCTATTTTTGCGTCGGAGGCTTTTAGCATTTTACGCCAGGGCAAATTGCCGCCCTGAAATCCCGCCGGAGCGACTACAAATTCAGCGTTGGGCCACCGCCTCCAACAGTCCTGCCATTCCGAAAGAGGCAAATCCCACATTGTTGCGTTCCCGCCAGGAACCATTATAATCGCCGCCTTTTGCGGATTTAATATACGATTCAGCCCCAGTTCCCTCAACAGAACATCATTGCCCATCCAAATGAGTTCGTCCCCGGAATTACCCCAATAGGGTTTCAAATAAATCGAGCAACCATGTCGTACGCGCAAGAATTCGACGAATGGATCATCAACCAAGTTCATTTGCAACTCACTACGGTCCCGCAATATAGTTTGTATTCGCTGTTCTTACCCAATGGAGGGCATTGTTGCTGTTCCAAAGCCAGCCGCCGGTTGAAACAGGATTTGGGCAAATTGTATTCGTTTGCAGAAAAACACCGTCATTAACCACGAGATTACTGCTTACCGCTTCATTCCCACCAATGTTGACCTGGCCACCTGACTTCATGAGAGTCAATGTGGGGAACGAATCTGTGAGATTATTTCTGATCCAAAGCGCCTGGCGGTTACCGGTCTCACCGGAACCATCCATGTCGCTATAATACACTCCAATTCCCGCGAAAGTAACAACGTAAACCTGCGGCGAAACGATTATTGAGCAATGCGGGCGCCCAGTTCCGTGCCACCGGCGGAAGCGCTCACGGCGCCCAAAGGTCGCGCTTGCCGCTCCACCCATTGCACCGCGTATTGAACCAACGCCGCCGCGTTGTCCAAATTAAGTTTGTGCTTGAGATGTTCGCGATAGGTTTCAATGGTCTTGCCGCTCAAATTCATTTGCGCCGCGATTTCGCGCGTGCTCATCCCGGCCCCCAAAAGTTGAAGCACATGCATCTCACGGTCGGTCAGCCTCTCGATGTCGTTGGTGCGCGGCAGCCGGGCTGAAAGAGTTTTTTGCAGGAGGCGGCTGGTCATGGCCCGGGCAAGGTAAATTTCGCCCGAAAGAACCGTCCGAATGGCGTTCAGGAGCTCTTCCGTTGCCTTGTCTTTCATGATGTAGCCACGCGCCCCGGCCCGCAACGCCCGTTCCGCATAAAGTTCCTCGTCGAACTGCGAGAGAACCAGGATGTGTGTGGCCGGGTATTGTGTTTTGAAAGATTTGATGGCTTCCAACCCGTCGCAATTTTTCAGGCGGAGGTCCAGGGTGATCAGGTCCGGATTTTGCAGCGTGAATAATTTCATCGCTTCCACCGGATCGGACGCTTCCGCGCCGCAGAACATATCGGTCTGTTGATTAATGAGCCTGACCAATCCGTCGCGGACGAGGGGGTGGTCGTCAACGACGAAGACGCAGATCTTCTTTCCGTTACCGTTATTGCCGTTATTGTTGTTATCAGGCTCTTTCAAGATTGCGGTCCTCTAAATCGAGATTGCCCATTTGAATCGTTGTCCATGGTATCGGTGACGCTCTTATGGGCCGTCGGTGCGATTATCGTCAAACGCCTCCGATTTGCAAATAAATTCGGAGCGCCGGGACGCCCATGGGCGCATCTCATTATTTGTGCAGAATCACCCATCAAAATAATAAAAACGGAACATTTAACTTTTGGATTCCGGGTTGGACTTGAAATGAAGGATGTTTTTAAAGCCCGCCCTCATCCGGCGCAAGGGAAACAGTTTTTCCCGGACGGCCCTCACCCGGCCTTCGGCCACCCTCTCCCGCTCCTGCGGGCGAGGGAATATCTCCCCCTGGAG
>JASHVW010000159.1 GCA_030044395.1 Verrucomicrobiia bacterium | reverse complement strand
TGGGGAAAATTTTTCTTCAACTCCCCCATCGTCCGCCGGACATTTTGTGAGAGATCCAGCGCGTTGGCGCCAGGCGTCTGGAAGATGGGCAGGGCCACCGCCGTGTTGTTATTCAACAGCGACTGCAGCGAATAATCGCCGGCGCCAAGCTCAACGCGGGCCACATCTTTGAGCCGCGTAATGGCGCCATCTGAACCGGTCTTGATAATGATGTTGCCGAATTCCTCCGCCGTCGTCAGCCGCCCTTTGACGTTGACCAGCAATTCAAAATCCACCGGGTCACGGGTCGGCGGCTGACCGATGATGCCGCCGGCCACCTGCACATTTTGTTCCCGAATGGCAGCAACAACATCACTGGCCGTCAAATCGCGGTCGGCGAGCTTGTCCGGGTTGAGCCAGACGCGCATCGCGTAATCGCCTGAACCGAATACCAGCACCTGACCCACGCCGGGAATGCGCGCCAAAACATCCTTCACCTGAAGCGTCGCGTAGTTGCGCAGGTAAACCGCGTCATAGCGGCCGTCCGGCGAAAACAAATGCACCACCATCGTCAGGTCCGGCGATTGCTTCGTTGTCGTCACCCCCAGGTCGCGCACCTCTTCCGGCAGCTTGGGCAGCGCCTCCTGTACCCGGTTCTGCACATCCACCTGCGCCTGGTCCGCGTCCGTGCCCAACTTGAACGTCACCGTCAGGTTCATCACCCCGTCAGGTGTCGCCTGGGAAAACATATAGAGCGACCCTTCCACACCGTTGATCGCTTGCTCCAGCGGCGATGCCACAGTCTCGGCAATGGTCTTTGGCGTCGCGCCCGGATACGTCGCCTGTACGACAATGGTCGGCGGCACCACCTCCGGATATTCAGCGATGGGAAGCTTGAACATCGCCAGCAGCCCCATGATGAAAATGGCGATGGAGAGCACGCCGGCAAAAATCGGCCGGCGGATGAAGAAATGAGCAATGTTCATATGGATGAAATGTGTTGCAAATCGGTGTCCGTTCAGCGGCTGGCCGTCTGTTTCCCCGCCAGCGACGCATCCATACTCTCTCTGTCTGCGGTCACCGGCATCCCCGGACGAACCCGCTCCTGCCCATCAACAACAATCTCCTCGCCCGCCTCCAAACCGGACCGGATCACCCGCTGCCCGTCAACCAAGGGTCCCAGTTCAACCGGCTGATACGCCACCGTGTTGGTCGAGGTGAGTGTCAGCACGAACGTCTGCGACTGGTCGGTGCCAATCGCCCGATCATTCACGAGCAATGCCGGATGCCGGTTGCTCAGGGGAATGCGGATTCGCGCAAACAATCCAGGAACCAGACTGCCGTCGCTGTTCTGAAATACCGCCCGCAGCAGGATGCTCCCCGTATCCGGATTCAGATGGTTGTCGAACGACTCGACGTATCCCTCGTGCGGAAAGTCCTGCTCGTCCGCCAGTTCCATCTCCACCGGGACTTTCCCGCCGTCATCGTCGCCTAGTTCTTTGGCGCGGACCAACTCGCTAAACTTTAAATATGAATCCTCATCCATGTTGACATGGACATAGACCGGATTCACCGAGACAATTGTCGTCAGCAGCGAGGCCGATCCGGCGACGCCGCTGGCGTAATTGCCCACAGTCAGAAGCGCGCGACTCACGCGTCCATCAATCGGCGCGCACACTCGCGTATATTCCAGATCGAGCCGGGCTGAATCCAACGCCGCCTTCGCTTCCTCATAACGGAACTTTCGCGCGTCCGCCTCCTCCGCCGAGATGGCCTGGTTGGCCAGCAATTGCGCCGTGCGCTCCTCTTCGCGCTGGGCCTGCTCGTATTCCGCCTCGCGTTGATCGTACACCGCCTGATTCCATCGCGGATCAATCACGAATAGCACGTCACCCTTCTTCACCAGTTGACCCGATCGGAAACAAACGTTCTGGATGTAACCGGACACGCGCGGACGCACGTTCACCGATTCCACCGGTTCCACCTGACCGGTGAATTCGCTCCACTCAACAATTTCCTTTTCCTGCACCGGCGCCACCGTCACATCCGGTGGGGCCATGGGATCTCTCGCTGACGCGCGCTGGCAACCGGCAACCAGTCCGGCGCCGGCAACCACCACAAATAAGAACAGAACCGACCTTATGAACTTCATCTTCATATATCACTCCTTGTTTGATGACGAACGGGCGCCTCTCAGATGGACGCCGCGTGAACGGAATTTTTGCGCCGCAGGATTTCCTGTCGCGCGTTCCACTCACCGACGGCCCGGATCTTCTCCATTGCCAGCGCCGGGAAAACCAGGTGCGGATACTCCGTCTGCCACGCCAGCGCCTCGGCTTCGCTCAACGCCAGCTTGAATAACCGTTCCGGCACTTCCAGCGTTTCTCGCAGTTCGCTCAAAAGTTGTTCTTTGACTCGTTCGATTCGTGCCGCCAATTTTTGATACGAATTTATGCACGCATTCGCTGCTGCCTTGACGGCGTTGTTTGCTGTTCCTTGGTATGTTTTCATTTCCTTCTCCTTTTTGTAGTTGTCTGTTTAGTCAAATAAATGTCCAAAAAAATTTAAACGTTTACAGCTTCAGTCTCTTTCATGCCCAGTATTGCAAAAATTCCACCAACCGTGTCGCGCAGGACTTCCACGTCGTTCTGGATTCGCGCCTGCGTCAAAAGACCCTCGTAATATGCCAGGATCATCCGCGCCTTGGCTGCTGGATCCGATGCCTCTATCAGCCCTGCCCCATGAGCATCCCGGATCGCCGATTCCAAATACCTCCGTTTGTAATCCAGTATTTCCTGTATCTTCTTTTGCAATTGGATTTCCTGCGTGCAAACTTCGGCCCCCAAGGCGAATTGCGGACACCCCAGCACCCGCCCATATTTTACCTTTATTTCCTGCTGGAATTTATAGCTGAATTCACAATATTTGCGAATCCGGTCCAACGGCGGCGTCATCGGCGAGAAGATTCGATCCAATTCCACCTGTTTGGTTTACCAACTGGCCTCAAGCGCTTCAACGGCTAATTCACACTTCGAATCGAAGAAATAGTAAAAACTCCCCTTCTTCACGCCAGCCTTCTCGCAAATCTGATCAATAGTCGTGCTGCCGTAAGAGCCTGTCCAAAGCAGCTCCGACACGGCATCCATCAATCTCGTTTTGGCGTCACTTACACGGCCCATAATCTCTTTTCTTTCTTCGTTTGTTCAGCCCCGGATCTCCGGGACAATCCAAAATTAGCATAGTCAACTAATTAGTCAACTATTATTTTCAACTTTTTTTCTTCAGAAAATGCGTCCCAAAACCCCGCACTCACGGGTCAGAAAGCGCCTTTGGCCCACGTTGACGCCGATGCGCTGCTGCAATCAGTGCCACATTTCCTCCTGAAATGATTTTATCCAGCAACGCCTCAATGATCGTCTGATCCCATGAACGAAAACCAGCAGGAACGGAATCAGCGCGCCAAAGCAGAGTCGGCCCGAAACGAAAAAAGAGCGGGCAAAGGACGGATTAAAACTGTTATCAAAATCATAAATAAACGAAAGAAGACCGACGAAAGCAAATGCACCGGCAGTTGCGAGCAAAAGCTCCTTTTGTTCGTTTTTGGATAATGTCTGACGAAATTGTGTTTGAAAAGCGTTTGGCGGAATTGTGAATAAGATTAATAAGATTCTGTTGAATTGCGGTTTTGTCCTTTGGTAAAAACGAAGTGGCACGATTGAGTTAGCGGGAGAGCCCGTTCCGGCTGTTCCTTCAATGGCAGTCTTGAGCGGAGCGTTCACTCAATCGTGCCGTTATCATTAAAAGG
>JASHVW010000158.1 GCA_030044395.1 Verrucomicrobiia bacterium | reverse complement strand
CCGAACAAATCTGTGTCCAGATCTCGAACTGCCCAACCTTGACCTTTTTGGCAATTTCAGCGAAGATTTCGCGCGGTGGATGGGGTCGTAGCTCAGTTGGTAGAGCGTCTCGTTCGCAATGAGAAGGTCAGGGGTTCGACTCCCCTCGGCTCCACCATATTCAGAATCAACAACTCACGAAAATCATGGCGTGAGTCACAACATCTGGTAACAACAAGTCCACCGATGTTTGCCGTTTGGACAGGTCTTGCAATTGTGATTTGAGATGCTTTGTGTGGCTCTGACTCGTGCCAGGAATGAATTGATTATCACTCGCCGAAACGGGATTCACTACAACGCCAATGTGGAGAGTCAAAACGCAGTGACGGGCTATTTTCTGAATGAACTGCCAGCCGATTTAGCAGGTCAATCAGTGTGTGCCTCAGAAGCATCTCCTGTGGCCGCCATCGTCACTTCGGCGGCCACAGGGGAGCTGGAAATGAAAATTGCCGGTGCGGCGGGCGCAAGTTGAAAGCATTTGACATTCGGCTCAAGCCGTAGCATGAATAAAACGTGAAGTCCGTGAAAAAAATTGTCGGAAAGAAAACTCCCGGCACGCTTATCGTGGAGAAATACCGTCCCCGCCTGAACAAACTCACCCCGGCGGAACGTCAGCAATTGCGGGACCGCGCCATGCAGATCGCCTTTGGCCATGAATCCGAAAGCGCCCCAGCTTATCGCCGGTGACGCGAATGTTGCGATTGATTTGGCTCAGGAAAACGAATGGGTTTTGGACGCCCTGTCCACCATTCGCCGCCGGTTGCCGGACTGCTCACTTTTGTTGCCGCCGACTGTTTCCGAGGAATTAGCCTGGCTTGCTGACCATGCCGAAGGCGCCAAAGAACGCGATTCCGCCCGCAGATTTCTCCAACTTCACCGGACTTGGGGGTTTGAATTGGTTCGCGCCCTGCCGCTGGGCCATGCCTATGTTGAAAAGATTGCCGATTGCCTGCTCCAGGCGGTTTTGCTGCCATCCACAGAGGCCAATGACGCGCGCATTCTTGCCGAATCCGCCGCGCTGGGATGCTTTGTTTTGCTGACGAGCGACGAACATCTGCGCGCCGTTGATTTTCAGCGATTGGGGTTTGAGTTGGCCGGGTTCGATCTGGCCGCGCCGGTGATAGCCACGCCGCGCGAAATCGTCCGCAAGTTCTTTCGATAATATCAGTACTCGAATTAGTGATGTGTTTGGGAAACCGCTTTGAATTTCGAGCGCGGACCTGTCCGCGCACTCGAAAACGGGTTGGGCGGTGTGCTGGTGGCTCTCCGCAAGGAATTCGACGGAGCGTCGAACTCGACCAGCCGGGGGCGGCTGTGCCCCCATTGCCGAGGCGGATTTGATGGTCTGAAATTGAGTTTTCACACAGCCTCTCAGAAGCTAAGGTGGAAAGGGCGCGCCGTCCCTAAGGGTTTTATTCGGCGGCTGCGCCGGAGGTTATGGCCAACCCGAAGAAAATGACGCGGCTACAGTGTTTTGATCTTACCGTGTCTATCCCTCCTTCAGAAGCAAAACCATCGGAACGTTACTGAAAAGTTAGACCGCAAAAGGACGCCAGTGAGAATCCTTTTGGCGTTTGAAGCCAATTGATGGTTCGCAACGCTTTCATGGTTTGTCGAAAGCAGAGGCGGGTCTTGCCAGACGGAGTCAAGTCCCATAAATTTTGGGTATGAGCGAAGTCGGTGAAATCCCGCCGGATTTGCTGGCCGAGTTCGAGGCGGCGGCGCGGCGGCCTTTGGCACAGCGCTTTCGTTACGCCTTCGTGCACACCTATAAACCGGTGCTCGACGATGCCCGGCACCGCTCATTCGAGAGCATGGAGAGCTACCGCCGGTGGTGTGAGGAAAGCCTTCCCGACTGGCTTGGCTATGGGCGCGTTTGAATACCGCCAGGCGCAGGAAATCCGCGACATGTTTTCCCGTCCCGGCGTGCGCTATCTCTTCGCGAGTATTGGCTGAGGCAACGCAGCGCTTAGGTCTTTAGCCAATACCGCGATGGTTTCCAAGCAAGCGAATAGCGATGAAATTGAGCGCAGATCAGCAAAAATCCATGCACAGGACTTTCCAATATCATTCGTTGCTTCACCGGCTGACGGTGCCGGCATTCACCGGGCTGTGCCTGATCTACCATGCATGTTGGGGACAAGTTGCTCCGACTGTGGACAGGCGACCGTCGGCAGACATTCGGGGCGCTGTTTATATCCCGGCTGATGCATTTAACGCGCCGCAAATGTGGAAGAATTTCAGCCTGGCCGAAACCCGCCGTGATTTCGGTTATGCACGGAAGATCCATCTGAACGCCTTGCGTATCTGGGTCAGCTACGAATACTGGCGGATGGAGCCGCGGCGCTCACAAACCTGCTTCGATCAACTGCTCGCCGCCGCCCATGACTCGGGAATCCGGGTGCTCGTCTCCTTGTTCGAGGAAGACGGGGTGACGCCGACGCCGCAGAATATGTGGGCGACGAATCCGACTGACGCCTTTGATGTCCAGTCGCCCGGCGACCGTGTCACGTTGTCCCACGACAAGACGAGCTGGGATGAACCGCGTTCCTTTGTGCGTCGGTTCATGGAGCACTACCGCAATGACAATCGGCTGCTCGCCATTGAGGTGATGAATGAGCCGGAGAACAATCCAAAGGTGATTCCTTTTGCAAAGGCCATGTTCGAGACGGCCAAATCCATGCAGGGCACTGTTCCATTAACCGTGGGCAGTTCCAGCGTCGGGCGCGCGGAGACGTTTATACCACTGGGTCTGGACATCATCGAATATCACGACAATTTCCCATCAAGGCCGGAGCAATTTGAAGCGGGCATTACAAATGCCCTGGCAGTCGGACAGAAGTACCATCTGCCGGTCTGGCTGACCGAATGGCAACGGCTTCGGCCGAGTGGTTCCGGCTGGGGGGAGGAGAAAATCACCGCGGCAGAGACGCTTCCGGATTACGCCTCGCTGGCTCCCATTTTGCAGAAGTATCCGATCGGAAACTTTTTCTGGTCGCTCATGATAAAACGGGCTTACCTGCTGCCGCAACGCGCTCAAGGCACGGTCAATGGCTTGTTCTGGGCGGACGGTTCGGTTTGGAGCTTGCGCGACGCCCGCGCGATCGCCAACGATCAATCCATCCGGATTCCAGAGCGGAAAGTTCTCCCGGTTGGCTATTTGGACTACTTGGCAAAATAATTTGTTACCTTTTCGCCGCAACGGTCGTATATCGGTGAAAACATGAATGACGACCTGACGTTGTTGCGCGAATATGCGGCCACGGATTCCGAAGCCGCTTTTGCCACGCTGGTGTCCCGCCACATCAACCTGGTTTATTCCGTCGCGTTACGCCAGGTTCACGATGCGCACTTGGCGGAAGACATTACCCAGGCCGTGTTCATCATTCTGGCACGCAAGGCGAATAAATTGGGCGAGCATGTTGTGCTTTCCGGCTGGCTGTGTCGCGCCACGCGATATGCCTGCGCCGAAATCTTGCGCAACCAGCGCCGTCGCCAGCAGCGCGAACAGGAGGTATATATGCAGTCCAGCTTGAACGAACCCTCGTCAGAACTTTGGGAAGAACTCAAGCCGTTGCTTGACGACGCGATGGAGAAGCTCGGGCGAAAGGACCACGACGCACTGGTGCTGCGGTTTTTCGAGAACAAAAATTTTGCGGACGTCGGCGCGGCACTTGGCGCAAGCGAGGACGCTGCCAAAATGCGCGTGGGACGCGCGCTGGAAAGATTGAGGCGCTTTTTCGCCGGACGCGGTGTGGATTCAACGGCGGCGGCCGTCGCGGAATCAATCTCGGCCCACTCGGTTTCCGCCGCGCCGGTGGGATTGGCCAAAACGATTACCGCCGTGGCGTTGGCAAAAGGCGCAACGGCTTCAGCTTCAACCTTAACCCTCATCAAAGGAGCATTGAAAGTTATGGCATGGACAAAAGCACAAACCGCCGTTGCCACTGCTGCGGGAATTTTACTCGTAACCGGGACGATTATTCTTACCGTTAAAGGAATTCAGGATCATCGGACGTTTTCGGCGAGCCAACGGCAAAAGCAAGTCTCCATGGCCAAAATGGATGGCGCGAAAAATCTTGCCGTCTGTCTCATCATTTATGCCGAAAATAATGAGGGACAATTTCCGACAAACTTTGACCAAATTAATACCTATACAAACAAATATCCGGTCAGCGGGATCGGCGATTTTCAAATCGTTTATCAAGGGTCAATTAAGGGGATAACAAAGCCTGCGGACACAATTATTACCCAAGGAGCGCGACCGTGGCAGACATCCGATGGCA
>JASHVW010000157.1 GCA_030044395.1 Verrucomicrobiia bacterium | reverse complement strand
CACTTTTATACGACGTTTTCAGGCTGGGACATTTATCGTACGGAAATTCCCTTGCTGGCTATTTTGTTTCCAGAGAGGGTGCAGGACATGGCGCAATCACTTGTCGAAGAATACAGGCAGATCGGCTACATTGATCGCTGGTCGCAGCGGAATCGGCCGACGGCCATCATGAATGGCGACCCGAACACGATCAGCATCGTCAATATTTGGAATGCCGGCCTGACCAATTTCGATATCAATACCGCTTATGAAGCGATGTTCAAGCAATCGCTTCCCGGTGATTTGCGCGGCTACCTGACGGATTATGAGCTTTATGACGAAGAAAAAAGCGGCCTCACGATTAACGCCGATGCCGCCGTTTCGACGGCATTGGAACATGATCTCGCCTTCGCCGCCCTTGGCAATCTCGCGACGTCGCTCGGCAAAACGCGTGATGCAGCTTATTTATTTGGCCGTTCTCTTCAATATCGCGAAATGTATAATCCGGCCACGGGGTTTTTACAGCGACGGGATGCGGAGGGTCGTTGGGATCCAGGCTTTGGCGGTTACACCGAGGGGAACAAGTGGATTTATTTGTGGTTTGTTCCGCACGATATCCAAGGATTGATTGATTTGATCGGGGGCCCGAGTGTGTTTGAATCCCGTCTTGACACATTTTTCCATGACAAGCTTTATGATTCAAGCAACGAGCCGGATCTTCAGGCGCCCTTTCTTTTCGACTTTGTGTGTCGTCCGTGGAAAACCCAGCGCATCGTCGCAGAAACGGCGGACAGGGCGTTCACCGATGAACCTGGGGGACTGGCCGGAGGTGGAAACGACGATTTGGGCACCATGTCAGCATGGTATGTCCTGACACAACTCGGTTTTTATCCGGTAGATCCCGGCATCCCCGATTTTGAAGTCTGTACGCCGCGGTTTAAAAAAATCACCATCCATTTAAATCCGCCGTATTCGACCAATGGATTCGTAATCACGGCGCCGGACGCCGCGCCGGACAACGTTTTTATTCAATCGGCTGTTCTAAATGGAAGACCATTAACCAAACCGTGGTTTCACGAATCGGAAATTACCAGCGGCGGATCCTGGTCGTTGGTTTTGGGGCCGGAGCCTGATCCGAAATGGGCGGCATTGCCGAAGGATAGTCCTTATTCGTTATCCACCGGCTACAATCATTTCCCGACAAATCCAATTGTGCGCACATTGGTTCCGACGTCGCAGAAAACGCCGCAAATCTGGCGTTACACCACAGAAAATCCCGGCAATGGCTGGTATAAATCTGATTTCGACGAAGACAATTGGCGCCAGGGCAAGGCAAGTTTTGGCGAACGAAGCTGGCAAATCAGCCAGCCGGTGCATACCCGGTGGAATTCGGACGATATCTGGCTGCGCCGGACGTTCCAACTTTCTGAAGTCCTCGGTCAGCCGGCAGTTGTGATGCGCCATTACGAGGACGCCGAAGTTTATATCAACGGCGTCCATGCGCTGACTGCGCCCGGTTATTCGGAATCTTACGCAATCTTTCCAATTTCGCCTGAAAGCGTGGCGAGTCTTCATCCTGGCGCGAATCTCCTCGCCATTCACGTCCACCACGACGACTTTGAAGGGCATTATATCGATGCGGGGATTGTGACCGTCCTATGGCCGAATTGAATGGATATTGATTCCCTTGCCTGGCGGAAACCAAAACCAAAACTGAATGTCCTCTGATTTGCCGAAATGCAGGCGAATCATCGCTGGTTCCGTGTCTATCCTATGGCAAATACAAGCGATAGAAGGCTGCCGGCACGGAAGCCGGAGCCGTTACTTGAAATGTCCCGTTTGTTGCGATGGGAGCAGTCGACACGTTCACCCAATTGCCCGACAACAGATTGGTCGAGGTTTGCAGGGTGTAGTCCAGGAACGCATTTGTGGGCCAGGAAATCAGGGTGGCCGATTCCGACAGGTTGATCGTCAATGCGGGCGGCGGAAGCAGCCCATAGACATCCACCTCGTCGGAAAACGTCGCCACATAGACCTTGCCGTTGGCGACTGTGGGGGGGACGAACTTTGCAAGATTGCCCAAAGCATCGCGCCCCGGAACCATGTCCGAATTCCAGAGTTCATTGGTGATATCCTGGGCATCATAAGCGTGCAGGGTGCCAGCCACGACCGCCTGGTTTGCGTCCGAGGTGGTATTGACGGTGGCCCACACAATCGCCGTGTCGGCGTTGGTGCTGTCGGCGGAAACAGACAAAATGCCCCCCGGCGAGCCTGAGCCGCCAACGGTGGCGGCCTCGGCGTAGGGAGTCGTATTGAACAGGCCGCTAATAAATTGATATTGGCGCAGTTGGTCGCCGGAATCAGGCCAGATGTAAATAAAAGAGCCATTTGCGCCCGTCCACCAGACCGGAGCGCCGTGGATTTCGTTGCTGTCCAGGGACCAGGTTTGAACCACGTTGGTGTCGGCGTTGCCATCGCTCACCCCGCCCATGTCGTCGCGGTTGACGAGATAGAGCACACCGGCCTTGCCGCCGCTGATGCCGAGCGTCGTGCCGGGTATCAGTAACATCCCGGCACACCCGAGATCGAGATCGTTCTGGTTGAGATAACTCCAGTTATACGGAATGAAATAGCTGTCCACGTTCATTGTGCCATTTGTGGGCGTAAGCTTCAGGAAGCTCTCGCCATAGTCGTTGGCGCCGTCTGCTGTTGTGCCGTTGCCAACGGTGATATAAATATTTCCATTCGTGTCCACCGCCGGCGCCTGGCCGCTCGCCCAAATGCCGGCTTCGGAACCATTGGGTGAATCATTCCAAACCACTTCCTGTTCTAAATTCGTCTCGTTATAACCGATCACCCACCCATGATACGGCGTGTTGTCACAGTGCGATGCCCACGTGATATAAACAATCCCGTTGGCCAGCGCGAGTCCGGGGCGCGGATTTTCGCGGAGCGGATCGAAATCAACCACGGTGCCGCCATCGCCCGTTCCGGGGTACGTCGCCGTGATTGCCACGGGACTGTCGGGGCGTTCGGCGCCGGTGGCGACGTCCAGCGCGTGCAATTGCTGGACAAAAGTGGTCGTACCGCCTGAAATCTCCTTGGTGCGCACCACGACGTACATCGTTCCGCTGGCTGGGTCAATTACCGGCGTGCCGACGATGCCGAAGTTGCCGCTGAAATCCATGTAATCGCCGCCGCATGCGCCGACGGCGCTCTCATCAGCGTTGTCCGGAGAAACGATATTCGGCGGCGAGATGAAGCTGTCCTTCCAGTAGGGCTGGGTAACCGACGGATCATCGGCATCGAACGCATAAATGCTGTCATTTACCGTGGCCACAATAAGAAGATTGCGCGAGCCGTGGCCCAGAATATTGACGTTGGTCATCACCAACGGTTGCGCGTAAATCTGGTCATCCACCGGCCTGGTGTAGAGCAGCCCGAATTGGTTTGTGTTGACATTGGAGGCGTTCAGTATCGTTTCGTTGAAATTGTCGCCGGAGCGGTTGTCGTCGTTATGCTGTGTCAGTACCGCCGCGAATCGCCAGGGAGAATTTGTCGCGCCGGTCGTAAACATCTGGGATGGCATGGCCCAGGCCGTCCCGGCGCCGTTCACGGCTTCCGACGTGAAATAATAGGTCGAGTTCGTCGCGAAGCCTGAAATCGTTTGGGCAAAAATTCCGTCCTGAGGTCCCAAGGCAATGCTGTTTGACCACGAAGCCGCATTCGTTCCTCCGTCCGTATTTCCATAATAGAGCGTGACGGTCGGCGTCTCGCCGCCGGCGTTGACAATGTCGCCATTCAGCGTGGCGATGGTCCCTTGAACGCTTGAGGCCGGCAGATTCGACACCACGGCAACTGCGAGTTGCGGCGTGGTGAACGACAGGGAAGGGGAGGCCCAATTCGTGCCGCCCGAGTTCACGGCTTGGGCGGTGAAATAATACGTGGTGCCCGGAGACAAAGATGAAAGCGTTTGGGAGAAAGCACCCGCTTGATAGCCGATCGCCACGTTGTTTAACCAGTCTCCGGCAACCGTGCCGCCATCCGTCGGGCCGTAAAACAAGGTGACAGCCGGAGATTCGTTCCCCGTGCTCGTCACCTGTCCGTTGAGCGTTGCGCTCGACGCCGTAATGCCTGTCGCCGGAGAATTCGTCACCATGGGTGCCACCACGTCGGAGCTTGGCAGACCGCTCACCGCGTAAATGCCGGTGGATCTGGTTGAAGCGGGCATTCCAAATGTCAGGCTGGAAAGCGGCTTGTTGCTGCTGCCTAACGTAAACAACGGAATCGTGGTTTCATAAAACCGCGGGTTGCCGCCCGAGCCGCCGTCCGCCGCACCCGATGTGAGATTGATCCGGTCAACTCCTTGCAAAGCCACCGTGTAAGTTGTCGTACTATTGTTATTAAACCAATCGGGCGCGTAATAATTCGTGGAAAACATGCTGCCGTCGTCGAAGGTCAGGAGGACGGTCGCCGTGCCAGTGGCGGTGCCGTTGCCGGAGTTGGCTGCAATCGCGATGCGACTGTATCGGGTCGGCGTGGGCAGAGTCAGCGTACCGGTGTCAATTCCGCCGTTGTATAACACGAGGATGTTGCTCCCTGTATAAGGCTGAAATTGAAAAACTGTTCCATCCACGGGGTTGGTGAAGCCCCCTGACACCGGCAAGCCATAGGAGTAACCCGGCAGACCGCTCTGGTAAAACGCCGTGCCCTCGCCCTGGTTGAATTCCATGGCATAATTTGTGTAAGGCGGGCCGGATGCGGTATTCGGAACGACGACATCACGATTGAAGCCGGTCACGGTAACCGGGGTCATATTTGTTGAGGAAAATGCGGTTTCCGAAAGAATGCAAATGGCAACCGCAATGCAAAAAACGTATTTATTCATGGTATTCAGGCCTGCCTAAGCCGGGACTATGTAGTTGGGAATGATGCGCCCACGCCGCAATTCTTGCGCAAGGCGAGAAGCGAGCCGCGAGCATATTCGACAGCGATCTGTAAGCGGCGAACGACGAAGCCTTTGCGCAAGAAGATCAACGCCGAAGGCCTTCGGGGCTGATCCAACTGCATGGTTCCGGCCAAGGCTTATTCTCGCACATTTTCCTGGCGCTGAAAACAATTAAAGCGAACTTTTTCGACAATGCAAAAGCGAAGACAAACGGATTGCAACTGCAGCCCACACGGTTTATTGTAAAAAACCAATGTTTTTGCGCGAAAAACGACGCTCCATGGGGCTGGCCGCAGGATTGT
>JASHVW010000001.1 GCA_030044395.1 Verrucomicrobiia bacterium | reverse complement strand
AAAGCCGAGTTGTGAAAAGTTCACGCCGATCAGGGGGCCGGGCGCGGTGTCGAGGATTCCTGGCGGGAAATGCGGCTGGACGATCTGCCCGGCGGTGCGCGAAGAAAACGCGTTTTGGTCGCTGCTCAAAAAGGCCGCGCTTCCGGCCTTGGCAATGGCATCGGCGACGAGCGGGTCGTTGGTGGAGGAATTGGCATTGAGCGCCCAGACGCCGAGCACCCAGCCTTCGCGGTCGGCGACGGCGATGACGGCGTTCGTCGCCAGCGGGGAATTGGTGAGGGCGACCGCGCGGGAAACGGCCTGGGCGATAACGGTCTGGACGTCAGCCAGGGTCAGTTGCGCGGGCGCCGGTCGCGCGGCCAGCAGGGCGAAAAACAAAATTCCGAAAATTCGTTTCACCGTGATGCGAAGATAAGGGCTTGCTTTCTCAAAATAAACAATTTCTTATTGCGGCGATGTCAGCAAGGACGCGCCAGGTCAGGAGCTTGGGGAAACCGTTTCTGTGCGGTTGCGCCGCCATGTTGACGTTGCCGCTGAAAAGTGACGGGGCCGGACTCGCGGCCACGAACGACCTGAACCGGCTCAAGCCGTATCAGGCGTTCACGACCAACACGCCGCCGCTGTCGCCGGAGATTTTCAATCCCGATCCGAACGCGGTGGAATGGCCGCCGCTTCCACAGACGGATTTTCTCTGGACGCAGCGCGTCATCGTCAGCAGCAATACACCGCCCGCATCGCCGGAGATTTTCAACCCCGACCCCGGCGCGAGTTTCCGTCCGCAGACGAATGCGCCGCCCGCGCTGTTCATCGAGCCGACGGCGCCGCCCATCTTCACGCCGCCGCCGATCCCGCCGGGCCTGGCATTGCCGCGTGAAGGCGCGCGGCTGGAGGAATTTGTTCCGCCCGCGAAGCCGGAGCCGGGCGGCTACGGCATGGAACCGCTCACCAACGGGCTGGCGTTGCCACGCTGGGACACCCGGCGTGAGTTGAAGATTTATCCGGATTTCGGCTATCCAAAGTATTCGCTGCAACCGGGGGATTATCCGACGAACACCGTGCCGCAGCCCAATCGTTGGCGCATCGGGTTCGTGCCGTGGGAACGCTACACCAGCGGCGTGACCGAGCAGCCTTATGAAACGCCGGAGCCGCTGCTCTGGGCGCCCTACCACCAGAGCGTGTTGAAAGGCGACGTGCCGGTCATCGGACAGGACATTTTTCTCGACCTGACGGCCTCGGCGGAGACGGTGACGGAGTTCCGGCGGGTGCCGACGGCGAGTGGCGTCAGCGGCGCGGTGCCGGGCGAATACGAATTCTACGGCGAAGGCGAGGAATTGAGCATCCAGAATTACCTGGCATTCGAGGTGGATTTTTTTCAAGGCGACACCGCGTTTCGGCCGGTGACCTGGGCGGTGGACATTCAGCCGGTATTCAACGTGAATTATCTCCAGGCGCAGGAAAACGGCGTCGTGTCTCCCAGCCCGACGGGGTCGCTGAGCAACAACACGCCGCCGCCGTCCAATGGCTTCGTGCAAAATCCCGGCGACATCGGCACCCTGCTCGGCGGCCAGGTCGGCCCGGCAAACAACTACCGCGGAACGATGTCCACCGACCGGCTCAACACTTATTTCTCCCTCCAGCAGGCCTTCGTGGAATTTCACCTGCTGGATTTGTCGGATAATTACGATTTCATGTCGCTGCGCATCGGCAACCAGCCGTTCAACGCGGATTTCCGCGGCTTCCTCTTCAACGACATCAACCTCGGCGTCCGGCTCTTCGGCAATTTTGACAACAATCTTTACCAATATAATCTCGCGGGATTCGATATGCGCGAGAAGGACACCGACTCGGAATTAAACACCTTCAATAACCGCAATCAGGACGTGCTCATTGCCAATCTATACCGCCAGGACTTCCTGGCGCCGGGCTATACGGGGGAACTGAGTTTTTTGGCGAACTTCGACCACGGCGGCGTGCATTACGATGACAACGGCTTCATCGTGCGGCCGGAGCCGCTGGGCACGGTACGGCCGCATGACGTGACGGCCTATTATGCCGGCTGGGGCGGCGATGGCCACATCGGGCGGCTGAATGTGTCCCACCAGTTTTACCAGGCGTTTGGCCGCGACGATTTCAACGGCCTGGCCGGGGGGCCGGTGAACATCAACGCGCAAATGGGCGCGGTGGAAGTTTCCTACGACCTCAACTGGGTGCGGTACAAGGCGTCATTCTTTTACGCGTCCGGCGACAACCACACCACCGGCGGCACGGGCAGCGGGTTCGATACCATCGTGGACAATCCGAATTTTACGGGCGGTCCGTTCAGTTTCTGGTCGCGTCAGGGATTCAACCTGGGCGGGACGATGGTGAACTTGAAGGACGCCGACAGCCTGGTGCCGGATTTGCGGACGAGCAAGACTGAAGGGCAGGCAAACTTCGTGAATCCCGGCGTTTATATTTTTGGCCTCGGGGCCGAATTTGATCTGACGCCGAAACTGCGGTCGTTTCTCAACGCAAATTACATCCGTTTCGCCGAAACCGATCCGATTGAGACGGCGTTGATGACGCCCAACATTGACCGGGACGTCGGATGGGATTTAAGTCTCGGCTTCCAATACCGGCCCTTGCTGACGGACAACATCATCTTTTCCGCCGGCTTCGGCGTGCTGATTCCGGCGCTCGGTTATCACCAAATTTATGATACCAATCCGAACCCGATACCCGGTTTTGACGGCGGCGGTTCCATCGCCAATTCCGGCGAATTTCCCTACAGCGGCCTGCTTGCCGTGACGTTGCGATTTTAGCCATGAAAACGAATCCAAACCGACCCCGAAGATGCGCCGCGCTGGCGGCGGCGGGATGGCTCGCCAGCGGCCTGGCGCTCTTCGCGCAAAGCGATGGCTCCGGCCCGGCCATTTCCGTGCCGAAGGAATTGCCACCCAATCCCGCGGTGCGCCTGCCGCCGCCAAACTGGATTGACCAATCGCAAGCCGCCGCCGACGCCAAATCGCGCGGCTGCCTGCAATGTCACGCGGGGATAGAACCGATGCATGCCTCGCCGAACGTCGTGCTCGGCTGCACGGATTGCCACGGCGGCAACGCCACGCCCGACCTCACCGAACGCGAGGCGCACGTGGCGCCGCGCAATCCCATCTTCTGGCAAAGTTCGGCGTTGCCAAACGACTCGTCCGTGCTGCTCAACCACGAGTCGCCGGAATTCATCCAGTTCGTCAACCCCGGCGATTTGCGCGTGGCGCAAAAGGCCTGCGGCCTGTGCCACGGCGAAATTGTCCAGGAAGTCAGCCACAGCATCATGCGCCACGGCGCGATGCTGTGGGGCGCGGCGCTTTACAACAACGGCTCGTTCCCGGAGAAAAATTATCGTTTTGGCCAGGCTTACGGCGCGGACGGTGTGCCGCTGCGGCTGGACAGTCCCATTCCCGTTACGCCGGAGATGACGGAGCAGTTCGGCATCCTCCCGTTCATTGAGCCGCTGCCGCATTTTGAAGAGAGCCAGCCGGGCAACATTTTGCGCATTTTCGAACGCGGCCAGGAGAAGCCTCTGTCGCTGGGCAACCCTGATCCCTTCGAGGAACCCGGCAGTCCCGCGCACCGGTTGAGTGATCGGGGGCTTGGCACGTTGAACCGGACCGACCCGGTGTTTTTGAATTTGCAGAAAACACGGTTGAACGATCCGTTGCTGGATTTTCTCGGCTCGAACAACCATCCGGGTGATTACCGCAGCAGCGGTTGCACGGCCTGCCATGTCGTTTATGCGAATGACCGTTCGCCGACGGATTCCGGCTGGTATTACAAATACGGCAACCAGGGCTTGAGCTTCACCGGCGACAAAGCCATCCGCAAGGACGAGCGCGGCCATCCCATTATCCACCAGTTCACGCGCTCCATTCCATCGAGCCAATGCATGACCTGCCACATGCACCAGGGCAATTTGTTCGTCAATACGTATCTCGGATACACGTGGTGGGACGAGGAAACCGACGGTGAATTGATGTATCCGACCAACCAGGTCAATCCGACTCCGGCGCAACTGGCCCGGTCGGTTGAAAACAATCCGGAAGCCGCCGCCGCGCGGGGGCTTTGGGGCAATCTCGATTTTCTGGAAAAGGTCGCCGAACTGAACACCAAATTGAAGGACACACAATTCGCCGATTATCACGGGCACGGCTGGATCTTCCGCGCCGTATTCCTCCATGACCGCCGGGGCAATCTGCTGGATCGCGACGGCAACATTGTCCCGTTCAGCGACGCGGACAAATTCGCCAGGGCGGTTCATCTGGAAGACGAACATCTGCGGCACGGAATGCAATGCGTGGACTGCCACTTCGACGCGGACGTGCACGGCGACGGCCTGCTTTACGGCGAATCGCGCGCGGCCACGACCATCGAGTGCATTGACTGCCACGGGACGATTGAGAAGCGGCCGACGCTCGTCACCAGCGGCAACGGTGGGCAGGTGGATTTGCGCGCCGGCAACACGCCCTGGGGCCCGCGTTTTTTTTGGGTCGGACAAAAATTGTATCAACGCTCGATGATGACGCCGGATTTGGTCTGGGAAATTCCGCAGACGGTGGACACGATTGACCCGAAGTCATCGCATTATGATCCCGCGTCCGCCTATGCCAAAACGCTGCTGCGCGACGGCGTGAACTGGGGCGTCGTGCCAAAAACGGATTGTCCGCGCAAACTGGCGCACGACAATTCGAACATCAATTGCGAGGTCTGTCATACCTCGTGGGCGACCTCCTGCTTTGGCTGTCATCTCCCGATGCGGGCGAATGAACGTGTCGCGCTCAACAAATTTGAGGGCATCAACACGCGCAATTTCACCAGTTACAATCCGGAGGTTGTCCGCGACGACGTGTTCCAACTCGGCATTGATGCAACTTACAAGGACCATCGCATGGCGGTCATCCGGTCGTCATCCGCCGTGCTCGTCAGTTCGCAGAACGCGAACCGCGAGTGGGTGTATTCGCAACAGCAAACCATCAGCGCCGAGGGTTTCAGCGGCCAGGCTTTCAACCCGGCGTTTCTCCACACCACCAGCGGGGTGGGCACCACCAAAAATTGCGAGGACTGCCACCTTTCGGACGCCAATGACAATAATGCCTGGATGGCGTCGTTGCTCGGTTTTGGCGCCGGCACCGTTAATTTCTTCGGGCGCTTTGCCTACGTGGGCGAAGGCAGGGGCGGTTTGGACGCCGTCGCCTGGACGGAACAGGAGGAGCCGCAGGCCGCGTACGGCAGCCATTTGCAACGGCTGGCGTACCCGGATGATTTCCGGAAATTCACCATCGAAAACCATGGCGAACTCGACGAGGCGTATCATGAGGATGCAGACAACATTCTCGACCTGCAATTGCGCGGCGAATATCTCTACACCGCCAACGGCGCGGGCGGCTTCCGCGTTTTTGACGTGGCGAATATTGACAACAAGGGGTTTTCCCAGCGCATCACCTCCGCGCCAGTTTCGCCGCTGGGCCAGAGCACTTACGTGCCCACCAAATTTGCGACGAGCGTGACGCTGCCGACCACGCTCGCGGACGATCCGCTCCGCTCTCATCGTCCCGAAAACGAGGAGCAGGCGGTCAGTCCGATTTACGCCTGGGTCTTCGTGACCGACCGCGAGGAAGGGCTGGTGATGGTCACCGTCGGAACGCTGCTCGATGGCGACCCGGATAACAACTTCTTCAGCCGCGAAAAAATCATCCGCTTCAATCCGGGCGGAAAATTGACCGGGGCGATGGATTCATTCATGGCGGGAACGAATCTCTATGTCGTGGGCAAAAATGGACTATTTGTCGTGGGACTGCGCAACGATTCGCTGGCCGCGCCCGCCCTGGCCGGCGAAGTGACCGCCGGACTGAAAAATCCGCGCGCGGTCGGGGTGCAATTCCGATACCTGTTCGTAACCGACGACGAGGGCTTCAAGGTGCTCGACATCACCGAGCCGGCGAAGCCGCGGCTGATTCCCGGCGCGTTTGTGCCTCTGAAAAATGCCCGGCGCTTCTATCTCGCGCGGACGTATGCCTATGTCGCCGACGGCCAGGACGGCCTCGCCTTCATTGACATCACCAACCCCGAAAAACCCCGCCTCGAACGGCTCTATAATGCGGACGGGCAGCTTACTGACACGCGCGCCGTGCAAGTCGGTTCCATCAGCGCCTCGGAATTCGCGCTCGTCGCCGATGGCCGGAACGGCCTGCGGGTCATCCAATTGATTTCGCCAGAGAACGTTCCCGGTGCGGCGGGCTTCAGCCCCGTTCCGAATCCGAAACTCATCGCCACCTTCCGCACGCGCGCGCCCGCCCTGGCCGTATCGCGCGGGCTTGACCGCGACCGTGTCGTGGACGAAAGCGGGAACCAAACGGTGGTCTTCGGGCGTCGTGGTTCGCGTCCATTTCATCTGGATGAAATGCAAAAATTTTACGAACGCGACGGCCGGATTTACACCGTCGAGAACGTTTCCACGCGCGGCGGCGGGTTGGTGACTCGCTCCGGTCGGGAACTGGCCCCCACGGAAACATTCCAGTCCGCGGCCGGGGAAAACGAAGCCCCGGCTCCGCCACCCGAAACCGAACGATTGATGCGACAAGGCGAATGAAAACGTCAGCCGCCATAGTGTTATTGCTCCTGCCCGCCGCGGCGCTCCGGGCGCAGGATTCCGTGACGACGTTGGCCGGTCAGGCGCTGGTCAGCGGCGCGGCGGATGGCACGGGCACCAATGCGATGTTCGACGATCCGGCCGCGATTGTTGCGGGTCCCAACGGCCAATTCTTCGTGGCCGATTCGGAAAACGACGCCATCCGTGAAGTCACCACCAACGGCGTGGTGACGACGTTTGCCGGAGACCTGGGCGTCGCCGGAAGTGTGAACGCCACTGGCACCAATGCCCAATTTGATGCGCCCAGCGGATTGGCGTTTGACGCGAATGGAAATCTTTTCGTCAGCGATACCGGCAATAACACCATCCGCGAAATCACACCGGCCGGCGCGGTTTCCACCGTTGCCGGCGTGCCCGGCTTTGGCGGCTATGCCGACGGTGCGGCGGGTGGCGCGCTGTTCAGCTCGCCGTTGGGGATCGCCGTGGCAACGAATGGGACGGTCTTCGTCGCCGACAGCGGCAACCATTGCA
>JASHVW010000156.1 GCA_030044395.1 Verrucomicrobiia bacterium | reverse complement strand
AATAAACCGTCAGATTTCTTTCCGGTTCGAGCGAACACAGTTCCGCCTGGCGGTGTGCCGCTCCGAGGGGGAGATCAAACCACCAGTCCACGCGCCGGATGCCGGGAAACCGTTGCTGAATTCCACGGTAGAGCGGTGTGACAATCCTCACCTCGTGCCCGGCGCGCGCCAATGCCCTGCCGAGGGCACCGACCATGTCGGCAAGGCCGCCGGTCTTTGAATAGGGATGGACCTCACTGCTGGCCAGGAGAATTTTCATCCGGACTGATAATTCGAGCGGCCGGTTTGTATCATGTTCTCAGGCAAGGCGGTCGGTTTTCAAATACGGCTGCAGAGGGGCTGGAACAAGCACGCTCCCGTCCACTTGCTGGTGCGATTCAACCAGGGCCACAAACAAGCGCGCGAGCGCCGTGCCGCTTCCGTTGAGAACATGGGGGAATTTATTCTCGCCGCTTTCGGTCTTGAAACGCAAATTCATCCGGCGCGCCTGAAAATCCTCGCAGTTGGAACAGCTCGAAACCTCGAGATAGCTCCCCTGCCCCGGCGCCCACACCTCGAGGTCGTAAGTCTTGGCGCTGGGAAAACCCATGTCCCCGGTGCAAAGCAAAATCACGCGATAATGCAGGCCGAGCAATTGCAGGACTCTTTCCGCGTCCGCAACCATTTTCTCCAGCTCGTCATAGCCGCTCTCCGGCCTGACGATTTTAATCAATTCCACTTTGTCAAACTGGTGGACACGAATCATTCCGCGGGTCCCGACGCCCGCCGCGCCGGCTTCGCCGCGGAAGCACGGCGTATAGGCGCAATAATAAACCGGCAGGTCTTTTTCCGGCAAAATTTCCTCGCGATGAATGTTGCCAACCGGCGTTTCGGCCGTGGGAACTAGATAGAGTTTGCCTAATTTCTCCTTATCATCCCCTTCCGCCACACCATAATACTGGTCGCGAAACTTTGGAAACTGGCCCACGCCTTCCAGGCATTGGGGGCCGACGAGAAACGGCGGGGACACTTCCGTGTAACCGTGCTGGCCGACGTGCAGGTCGAGGAGGAATTGAATCAACGCCCGCTCCAACCGGGCGCCCCAATTCGTGTAAAGCAAAAAGCCGCTGCCGGACAGCTTTGCTCCGCGCCCGAAATCCACGAGTTTCAGGCTTTCACAAAGCTCGACATGGGACCTGGGCTTGAAGGAGAAATTCTTTTTTTCGCCGTGGAGGCGGACGACGGGATTGTCCTCCGCCGATTTTCCGATTTTGACCGAATCATGCGGCAGGTTCGGAAACTGCAGCATCAAGGCGTCGCGAGCGGCTTCCGTCTGAACGGTCTCCTTGTCCAAAGCTGCGATTTTATCGCCCAAGTCCTTGGTTTCAATTTTCTTTGCCCCGGCTTCGGCGGTCTTTTTTTGTCCCATCAGCGCGCCAATTTCCCGGGAGACACGGTTGCGTTGAGCTTTGAGCGATTCGACTTCGGCGAGAATCTTCCGGCGCTGATCATCCAATCTGAGCAATTCCTCAATCTTCGTCTCGTCCCCTGCTCCGCGAGTGGCAAGGCGCTGGCGCACAAAATCAGGCTTTTCACGAATTAATTTGATGTCGAGCACGTGGAAATTATAGGAACAGAATCATTTGCGGCAAGATTCAACGAACGCAGCGTTTTTCAGATGCTCCCGGTTTAATCGGCCGGCCATGATTCCAACTCTGATTGCAATTGTTCCATCGGCAAGCCAACGACATTGCTGAAGGAACCGGAGATTTCGGAAATGACCAACTCGCCATGCTCCTGAATGGCATAGGCGCCCGCCTTGTCCAAAGGATTGACCTTGGCCAGGTATTCATCAATTTGTTCCGGCGTCAGCGAACGAAACACCACATCGGTGCTGGCGGCAAAAATCCGCTCATGATGAGGGCGCAGGTGAATCAGGCTCACGCCGGTGACCACCTGATGGGTCCGCCCCTGCAACTGGAGAAGCATTCTTTTGGCTTGCGCCAGGTCGGGAGGCTTCCCGAAAATCTGGTGATCCACGAAAACCAGGGTGTCCGCAGCGAGGACAAGGGCATCGGGAATCTTCTTGGCCACGGCCCGCGCTTTACGGTGGGCATTCAACTGGCAAAGCTCGAGCGGAGACAAATAATCGTCGAAAACCTCCGGCGCATCGCTCGGGACAATCTCAAAATCCAACTTCATTTGCTGGAGCATTTCTGCGCGTCGCGGCGACGCCGAGGCCAAAATCAATGGCGGCAGTCTCACCCAGCCAATTTATTCGCGAATCCCAAAATGTCGAATGCTGAAAATTGAAAACTTGAAACCGGCGATTTGAAGCTCGAAACTCGTTACGTGCACAGCAACCGCCGCGTCGTCAACATAGCCCTCATCGGTTTCATGGGGACCGGAAAAACTTCGGTTGGCCGGCTGGCAGCCGAGCAACTCCATTTCAATTACCTCGATACGGATGACATGATCCAGGCCGCGACCGGAAAGACAATTGCGGAGATTTTTTCGCGCGACGGCGAGCCGTCTTTCCGCGCGTTGGAGGAGAAAGTCGTGGCCGAACTTGCCGCGAAAACCAGGACGGTGATTTCCGCCGGCGGCGGTCTGCCGGTCAACCCCGCCAATCT
>JASHVW010000155.1 GCA_030044395.1 Verrucomicrobiia bacterium | reverse complement strand
ATTCCCTCGCCGTCAAAATACAAAAATGACAACAGCGGGATCATGCCAACGCGAATATTATAGTGAAATCGCAGCGGTGCGAAGAAAACGATCGTAGTACCGCCGAACCAAAAACCATATACCAGAAGCTTTTTCACGTATCTCATTACAATCTTCATGGCGATGAATCAGCCGACGATCTAAAGTTGAGCCCGGGTGACCAAGAAAGCAAGCTCCGAAGCCATAAAAAACTATAATGTTCCGCCACAGCTTTTGAGCGAGAGCGGAAGCATCTGCCCGGTAAGCGGAAGAGCAGGGTTTGGGCAAATCACATGGACGATTACGGATGGACACAGATTTCGAGAATGGAGGCGGTAGATGAAGAAATTTGGGGCCGATGGAGACCCGCTGCCACAAGGGTCGGAAATGGCCGGCAAATTGAATTCTCCTCCGCCCCGCGAAATCCGGGGATCACTTGAAAATTTCCGCGAAGAAATCCTTCATGGCCTGCCACGAGCGTTTGTCCGCCTTCTCATTATATTTCGCGCCGTTCAAATTTTCCTTGTCCACCGCGGGCTGGGTAAAGGCGTGGACGGCGCCGCCGTAAAAAACGATTTGCCAATCCACTCCGGAGTTGCGCATCTCATTTTCGAACGCCGTGAGGTTCTCCTGGCTTTGAAACGGATCATCCGCGCCGGCCAGCACAAGGACTTTGCACTTGATGTTTTTGCCGTCGGCAGGGTTCGGTGAATCCAACCCGCCATGAAAGCTGACGACCCCGTTCAATTGCGCGCCGCTCCGCGCGAGTTCCAGCACGGTCGTCCCGCCAAAACAGTAACCGATGGCCGCGACGCGATGGGTATCCACCAACGGATCTCCTTTCAGTTCATCCAGGCCGGCATTGACGCGTTCGCGCAGCAACTTCCGGTCGCCACCGCGGAATTTTCCGGCCTCAGCCGCGCAATCCTGGGGCGTTTGCGGCCGCACGCCCTTGCCGTAGATATCCGCGCAAAACGCGAAATAACCCAGTTGCGCCAGTTGTTGCGCCCGCATTTTTTCGTAATCGGTGATGCCCTGCCATTGATGCACCACCAGGACACCAGGGCGCTTGCCGGAAATCGAATCGTCGTAGGCAAGATATCCCTCCAACGTTGTCTTGCCGTCCTGGTAATCCACCGTTTCGGTATGAATTGTTCCTTGCATAGTCATGGCACAGAATAAAACAGGAACCGTGTAAAGCAAACCTTTCATGCCGCCAGCATAATATCCGTGTGCATCGGTGTCCATCCATGGTTACCATCACTCGGTGAGACCGATTCTCGATATTTCAAACCTGAAAATCATTCGCGATGGCGTGACGATTCTCGACGGCGTGCACTGGCGCGCCGAGCGCGGCCAGCATTGGGTGATCCTGGGCGCCAATGGTTCCGGGAAAACGTCGTTGTTAAGCGCCCTGACGGGTTATCTCATGCCGACGGCGGGCGAAATTTTTCTCCTTGGAAAAAATTACGGCAAATCCGACTGGCGCGAATTGCGCAAGAAGGTGGGCATCGTCAGTTCCGCCATCCGGCAGATGATGGCCAATGACGAACCGGCCCTGGAAACCGTCGCCAGCGGCAAATCCGCCATCATTGACTTTTGGGGGACACTTTCCGACGGCGACAAAAGTCGCGCCTCGAAAATTCTCCGGCAAATCGAAGGCGCCCATCTGGCGGAGCGTCCCTGGCGCGTGCTCTCCCAAGGCGAACGGCAGCGGATATTGATTGGACGCGCCTTGATGGCCCGTCCGCGTGTGTTGATTCTGGACGAACCGTGCGCCGGCCTGGACCCGGCCGCGCGAGAGCATTTTCTGCAGTTCATCCAGCGCCTCGGCCAAAATAGAGATGTCCTGACCCTGGTGCTTGTCACGCACCATGTCGAGGAAATCATGCCGGTCTTTTCGCACGTTTTGATCCTGAAAAAGGGAAAGGTCCTGGCCGCGGGAGCAAAATCAAAGACTTTAAGAGCACGGAATCTATCGCGCGCCTTCGCGGCCCGATTAAAATTGCGGGCCAAATCCGGGCGCTATGCGATGAGCATTGCACCCAGGAGCGGCGCGGTGGTTTGACGTTTACGCGGGCACGGGCGACGGCATTGGCTTTTCCCGACGGCCGATCATCCTGCCGCGCTTGATTTCCACCGGTTTCAAGGTATCAACCGATGAACTTCAACGATTTTCCGTTTAAGAGCTTCGCGCCGGAATTCGGAAACCATCCCGATTTTTACATGGAGTTTTGATTTTTGCAGCGGGTAAATCAAATCACACTGGCAGGCGGTTTCGAATTGAAACCCTTCGGCGCTGTTCAGCATCACGTCGGTTTTTAAAAGCGGGCCGTGTTGCGTCACACAAAGCAGGCCGTTGATCTGATCGTGCCTGGAATCCAACCGTTCCTGGCCGCTGAAAATGACATACCAATGGTCGCGGCCTTGCGCCGGGTGTTTCCAGATTTCCCATTGCCGGATCCTGGCGCTCATCGTTCCGGAGCAAATTTGACGGCGTTGGAAGCGCGGCGTTCGCGGGAAATCCGTTCCGCGTCACCGTAGGCGTCGGCAAAATACCCGGCGGGCTGTCTTTGGACTCCGACCAGCAACTCGGCGCGCGAGATCATCACCACGTCCTTGCCGCGAACGACAAATTGCGGCCTGCCTTCGATCGCCCGGTCCAGAATTTCTCCGGCGGATGATTTGAGTTCGGTCACGGAAAGCAACGTCATGGTCTTAATTAAGACTTAAACGAGTCTCTTGTCAAGCAGTCACCATGGCGGGTTTTTCCTGCCAGCCGAACATCTTGCCGCGCTTGATGAGTTCCACGATTTCCGGCGGCACATCGCTTTCCCATGAGGCATCGCCGGATTGTATTTTCGACAGCACGAACGGTGGAAAAAGCGAAAGATACTCGGGATTGTAATCCTCAATGTTGACGATGTTTCCATTTTCCAGCAAATGCGCGTAAAGATGCCGCAGATGGGGCGCCACTCCCAAATTTTCGACCGTGACAATTTGTCCGCCGGCTTCGGGGATCCAGATGCCGCTTTCACCCTGGGGCGCCGGGACGCCGGAAAAACTCCTCCCGATCGGCTCGCGAAATGGATAGACGTAAAGTTTGGTTGAGCCTTTGAACAGCCGCCCCAGCGACTCCAACAACCCGCCGGGCAAATCCGCGTAGAATTTCTCGTCGAAAATCGCGCGCAAACTCGGGATGCCCAGCGCGATGCCCTGCATCTTCTGCGTATAATGCGAAAGATATTCCACCAGACGGTAGTATCGTCCGAAATTGGAAATCAACACCGGCTTGCCCAGCGTGCTCAATAAATCCACGCGATCAAGGAAATCCTTGTGCGCCTGCGTGGTGTCTTCCAGCACACTGTGCAGCGTCATTTCCATCAGGATCACCGGCTCCTGGTTTTGCACTTCCGGCTCGCGCAAAAAATGCTCCCGCGCCCGCTCCAATATATCCAGCGTCGTTTTGGTGATAGGCCGGAAACTTCCACGCTCCACCAGCACCGGCTTTTGAAACAACACTTCGCCGGGAATCACCACCTCTCCGTCCGCCGTGAACATGGCCGCCTCGGACATCTGGTGTTGCACCAGTTGCAACGCCATCAGCCGGTTGTCCACGCCGCCAAACTGCGCGCCGCTGAATTTAATCATGTCAATCTCGATGCGCTCGCGGTTCAAGTCATCCATCAGGACCGTGATGATTTTTTCCGGTTCGTTAAAATTATAAAACGCCGCGTGGATCAGGTTCACGCCCACGATTCCCAGGGCTTCCTGTTGGTGGAGGCTGTGATGCTCCAATGTCCGCGCGTGAATAATGATTTCCGATGGCTGCTCATGCGGGCGGGTCTGGAACTTCATTCCCATCCAACCGTGGCCGCCGTCGCGGCGGGTCGTGACCGTGTTGGCAAAGACAAAAAACGTGCACTTGTCGCCGCGCGCCTTGTCGAGCCGTTGCAGGAG
>JASHVW010000154.1 GCA_030044395.1 Verrucomicrobiia bacterium | reverse complement strand
TTTCCTGGAAAATTTTTGCCGCGCAAAGCCCGTAAAGATGTCCGCGAGGGATTGAAGCAAATCCAAAACTGCGGCTTAAATATCGCGCCGGCGCGCATTTCCATTTCCAAAGTCCGCCCCGAAAACTGGGCGGAATCCTGGAAGCGGCACTTCCCCCCGATTGAAATGGGTGATTCCCTTTTGATCAAGCCGGAGTGGAGCCGAAAGCGCGCCTCCAAAGGCCAGGCCGTGGTCATTCTTGAGCCAGGCTTGAGCTTCGGGACCGGCCAGCATCCAACCACGTCCTTTTGCCTCCGCCAAATCGTGCGTTGCCGAAACGCTTTTCACTACGGCAACAATTCGCTTTCCCTCCTGGACCTCGGCGCCGGCTCCGGAATTTTGGCCATCGCCGCCGCCAAACTGGGATTCCAACCAGTCCGCGCGATTGATTGTGACCCTGATGCCGTTCGTATTTCGCGCGCGAACGCGAGGAGAAACCGCGTTTCAAACAAAGTCCAGTTTGCCCGGGGCGATGTGTCAAAACTTCCGACAAATCCAGCGAAACGCTTCGATGTGGTTTGCGCGAACCTCACGTCGAATTTGCTCATCGCCGACCGGAAAAAAATCGCGGCGCAACTGAAACCGGGCGCTGTTCTCATTTTGGCGGGAATTTTGAAAGCCGGGTTTGCGGAAGTGCAAAAAGCCTTTGAACATTGTGGATTCCGATTGCTCCGCGCCAAATCCGAAAAGGGATGGCGCTCGGGAATTTTTCACTCCAATGAGCTTTCAAGACGAGATTAAGGCGCGCAGGATTTTTGGCCTCTGGCAAGGCGCGACCGAGGCGCATATTCGTGGCATCTGCAACGAGCGGGCAACGAAGTCAGAGGCCCAAAAGACCAACGAATTAGTCTCGTCTTGAAAGCGATTTGGAATCAGCTCAACTTTTTTTGATCGCGCCCCGGCATTTTTTGAACACCTGCCAATCACCCAAGTCTAACCCAAAGTAGGTGATTCGTTGTGAATAGTCTGGATACGTGATGGTTTGGCATTATTTACGCTGTAATGCCGCGCTGAAAGGAATCGTTATGATGAAGACATTGGAAGCTATAGGCGAAGCAATTCGTGACCCAAAACATCCGTTTCGCAAAGCTGAACATCAGCCCAAAAAAGCCCGCAAAAACCGCTACGAGCGCAGAAAAATCAAGGAATATCTCCATATGACAGATTGGCTGGCTGAGGAAATGGCCTGAGGCCAGTTTTTTTCAACCTGTTCAGAAAACGCCAGCGCTCCGGGGTAAGGCTGGCTTAAAAGGGAAAATTTTCCACTTTAACCGGAATCCTCTAAACTTCCGCATCACTGGCAGTCCGGGCAGATTCCAAAAAATTCAAGCTTGTGCGTAACCCCTTTGAAACGGTTCTTGGCGGCAATTTCCCTTTCAATTTCTTCCGGAAAACATTCGTCCACTTCCACCACTTCGGAACATCGGATGCACACCAGATGGTGATGGTGGCCGTCGTCATTCTCCCCCACCAGTTCAAACCGCGCCACACCATCCCCAAAGTCAAACCGCTTGACCATGCCCATCCTTTCAAGCAAATGCATCGAGCGATAGATGGTCGCTAGGTCGCAGTGGCCCGCCGGCATTTCTGAAAAAATCTCCTTGTTGGCCAGCGGATGCGGGTGCTTCCGCAAAATTTCCAGAATCGCCGCCCGCGGGCCGGTAATCCTCTTTGATTGGCCACGTAAACGGCTTTTAAGCGTGGACATCTCCTGCCGCTTATGCAAATGGGAATGCGGTTTCTTCACTTGACAAAAATCTCACTGACCACCCCAAAAAGCAATTGATTTTCAACATGGAAACAACAAAAGGGCGCATCCTGCTTGGAGTTCCGTCTTTCCTGTCAGGGCCTGGCGAAGCGAAGGCCGAAGGTCAGGGCGTTCGGAGTTCCGCCTCCAGGCGGTCCGACCTCTGATCTCTTGGTCCTCCGTAGCTTTACCGAAGGAGGATGACCTCCGCATTCGCGCCAGGCATCCACAGCCCACCGCCTCAATGAAAACCTTCGAGTCTAAATCCGCATTCGTTCGTTTCGAAATCGTAAATCGTAAATTCTGCATTTACTTCATCAGCAGCATCTGGCGCGCGCGTTTGATCGCCCGTGTGAGACGCCGCTGGTAATGCGCCGGCATGCCCGTGTATTTGCGCGGCAGAATCCGTCCCTGGTCGGTGACATATTGCCGCAGCAAATTCGTGTTCTTGAAATCCAGCGCATCGGCGGTAAAGTCAATTTTGGGCTTCGGACGCGGCGTCCGATGCTCTATCGGGCGCGAACCGCGCTTCTCTTTGTCGGTATGGGTTTTCCGGGGCATAATTATTTGATTTCGCGATGCAGCGTGTGGCGGCGCAAGGCGGGGTTGTATTTTTTAACCTCTAATTTTTCCGTTTGCAACTTCTTATTCCGCGTGGTCATGTAACGGGAAGGCGATTTGCCTTCTTTACGGGCCTCGGTGCATTCGATTGTGATGATGTCTCGCGGCATGGATTATTCCTTTTCCTTCGCCTTGTTGTTCTGTTCCTCCCCGGCTTCCTCGGCCTCATCCCCCTCCGTTTCCGCCACGCCTGTCGTGTCTATCGTGCCCAGTTGCCCCAGCCGGCGCGATTTCAACGCCCCTTCCTTTTCCAGTTGCGCCTGCGCCTCCACCGTGAAACGCGTCCACGGAATCGCTTCCAGGCGCGCGCGCGGGATATTTTTTCCGCTCAATTCGCAAATCCCGTACGTCTTTTTCTCAATGCGTTTCAGCGCTTCCTCAATCTCATAAACCGCGTCCTGGTCGGACGATAGCAGGCTCAAGGCGAAATCACGGTCAAAATTGTCCGTGCCCGAATCGGCCATGTGCAGGCTGTATCCGGCCATTTCCTGGGCCGATTCTTGCGCCAGACCATCCATTTGGCGGCGCAACTGGTCGCGCAATTCAACCAAATGCTGGTAATATTTTTGCCACTCCGGTTTCACCCTTTTATTTTCGCCCGGCGCGCTGTTCTTTGAGACGGGCCGCCCCAGGATGGCCGCCGAGGTGGCCAGTGAGGCCGTCCTTTTGCTGCTGTTCTTCTTCGATGTCACAAAATTTTAATGTTAAATCTAACTATCGGCAACAATGCCGTTTCGTCAAGAGCGCGGGAATTTACCAGAGCAAATCAAATATGCCACAAAAAAGTTTGAAAATCTTTGGGCGGGTCGAAAAAGACCCCGCAGCGATGGACGGCCCCAAACGTCTCGCACCCAAAATCCCCAACCCGGTTTTCCCTTCCAACTGCCTTTGAATAAAATCTGCAGCCGTTCGGCAGAGAGAACCGGGAACCGAATTCAGACTTGAATTTCCGCTGACGTCAACCGTGTGCCGCCCTTCCTTGTCACAGGTGCTGCAGGTTTCGTCCGCTCTGCCGTCATTGAGGAACTCATCAAAGCGGGCCAGAAGATGCTCGGGCCTCGTCCGCTCCGTTCTAACTTTCAGTGTTTTTCGCCGCTCGTCGAGACCGTGCGATGATACGCCGTAACATCTCGCGCACCTGGCGCAGGCGCGGCGGTTTGCTTAAAACACCATCGAAATCCGCCGGGGCCGTGACGCCGCCTTTGATGAATGCACCCCAGCCGGTCAGCATCACAACCGGCGTTTCAGGCGATTCCTGTTTGATGATCTTGGCCACCTCTCGTCCATCAACATATGGCATTCCCAGGTCCGTCATCACGACATCATATGGTCTTCCACCTTGAATTGCCTCGCGAAAAGCCTCGATGCCCGCTTCGCCGCCGCCGGCTGTCTCCACATTGTGCCTGTCGATTTCGAGCATTTCCCTGACCAGTTCGCGCAAGAGAGGTTCATCATCAATGTATAAAATACGAATCGGCCTCATTTTTTCGCTGCGAAAATATTCCAGGGTTTCCGTCGGATTGACTTTGCGGACGGGGAAGGTCAGTCGGATCGTCGTGCCTTTGCCTAATTCGCTTTCAATTTCAATTTTGCCCTCGTGGCGACGCACCACATTATAAACCATCGAAAGCCCCAGTCCGGTTCCCCGAACGCCTTTCGTGGAAAAAAACGGCTCCAGACAGCGCTGGCGCGTTTCCTCGTCCATGCCCGTGCCGCTATCGCTGACTTCGATGAGGATTTGGCCTTTGTCGCCGGATTTTGTGTCCCCAATGCCGTCATTTGCCGCGCGGGTCCGAATCGTAATGACCCCCCCTTGCGGCAGCGCGTCCACGGCATTGATGATAAGATTGATGAGCACTTCGCGAATTTCGCTTTCGATGCCAGCCAGGGCGGGAAGACCCGGCTCCAACTCCTTCCGCATCTCGATGGTGATCCCGTGGTTTTGAGGTTGAGCGCGCCAGCGCGGACGCGTCATGTCAATGGCCTGCTCGACAATCCGGCCAAGGTTGAGTGGCAAAAACGGTTCTTCCTCATCCCGCGGACGGTAAAAATCACGGAGATGCGAAACGATATGGGCAATGTCTTCCCCGGCGGTTCGAATGTGCTGTAAATGTCGCCGGGAATTATCACTCAATCCGGCCTCGCGCTCACTGATCAGATCGGCAAAACCCACAATGGGTGAAAGCGAATTGGTGATGTCATGCACAACGCCGCTGGCCATTTGGCCCAGCGCCTTGAGACGTTCCTGTTTCAGGATGGTCTCTTGCGTTTGGTGCAATTCATCGTAGGCTTTTCTCAGGTCGTGGTAGAGCTGCGCTTGGCGCACCGCCAGCGCCACGTGCCCGCTCAACCCATGAATGAATTCCTGTTCCTCCGCGCTGAATCCGTCAACCTTTTGCCGCAACAATATTAGCAGCCCAAACAGCCGGCCCTCCACCATCAGGGGCGCCGTCACGGACGACAGCAACGCGGCCTGCGCCATTTTTTGACCGAAGGGCAGACCCGCCCGGCGATAATCCGGCTCATAAATAATTCTCTCGTCCAGGCACTCCCGGAAAGGTGTTTCGCTGAGGGAAACGGCCAAAGGCCATTGCAATTGTCCGGCGATCGAACGGCTTTTCGGCCCCAGCACCATCGCGCGTAGCAATTCGGTTTGCGCGTCAAATTGGTAAACGCAGCCGTAATCCACCGGCAAATACTCCTCAAGCTGTTGCAGCAACACGAAGATGATGCTGTCGTAATCATACCGCTCAGCGACAGCATAGGTGATTTGGTTGAGCAGGCTGATGTGCTTGACTTGCTCCTTGAGTTCGTTCGTCCGTTCCTGGACCCGGATTTCCAATTCGCCCCGGGCTTTTTCCAGTTCGGCGTTGACGCCGTGCAGTGCCGCGTCGCGCTGTTGGATTTGTCCGAGCATTTCGTTGAAACCATCAACGAGTTGGCCCAGTTCGTCATTCGTTTTCTTTTCGGCGCGAAGAGTGTAATGTTTTTGCGTGGAAATTACCCTGGCCGTCTCGGCCAGGTGAAAAATCGGACGGGTGATGACTCGCTGCAACCAAAATGAAAACAAATAAACGACCGAAGAGGACGCCAGCATGAAGAGTATCATGATGCCGATGTAATGGTAGAACCGGGAATAGAGCGTCATCAGGTCGGACTTCAAAAAGATGGCGCCGATGTAATCGCCATTCAGGCGGATCGGTTCAAACCCCTCCAATTGGTCTCTTCCAAAATCAAATTGCCAGCCCGGCGGCCCCGGATGGAGCGGTACCAGGCGCGGCGTATCCTTGTCCCGGAAAAAAGGCGCCGCGGCAATGTTGGTTCCCCGGTAAAGACAGGCGGCAATGATGTGCGGTTTTGCGCTCAATCCAGCCCAGATATCGCCAACATCCCTTTCCGTGCCCCCCAGGGTCAAAAAGCCGCGACTTTGGCTCCCGATGATCTCCGCCGTCGCGGACAGGTCGTCTGTCATGGATTTGCGAAACGTGATTAGCTCATAAGTGAAGAACCCTGCCGATACCAGCAAAAGCGCCAGGGTGCTGCTTGACATCGCCAGCAGTGTCAGTTTTTGCCTGATGGAGAAATTGCGCAGCAAAATTTCAGCCTCTATTATCGGCGGTTTATTTTGGCCGCTCCGCCATTTCAAGCATTTGTGAACTCATCTTCAACCCGGCCCTTTCGGCCGCCACTTGATTCACTTCAAACCCGACCTTGTCACCTTCCAGGACGAATTGAATCATGCCTCCTGCCCCGAGAAACCCCTCTTTGTCACTCACCGTCAGCGCGTGGCCACCGTTCAATTCATTAAAAATAAACGGCAAATGGGATTTGTCAAAATGGCTGATGAATAAAATCCAGCATCGGCTTAGATCGGAAAAACGCGTCATTCGCCGGACGATTAACGGACGCCCGTTGATACGTTCGCTTCTAACAATGTTGCCCAACTCGTTGGCAAACAGTTTGTTGCCCATCACGCCAATGATCACCGGTGACTTTGGATCGGGAAAGGCATAAGCGGGCCATTCGACGAATTGGCTGAAACGATACAAAAACACCGTCTCGTCACCCTCCCTGGCAGTCAGTTGTGTCTCCGCCGGCTGCGGCCTGGGCGTCGCGCAACCGCTCAAAAAATAGCCGATGACGAATATTATTCCGCACGCTTCCAATTTTCGAGGAATTCCTCCAAGCCGGATTTTCATACCCCTCATAACAACACATGGTTTGCCAAAATGGAGATAATAACAAGCCGAATTTGACCGGCGAATGTCCATTTTTTTGATTCGGCACGCATCTTCATTGGACAATGGGCGTCCGGACGGCTCGTGTGATCCGTCGAGATCCCCGCTGGCACTCGCACAACGCAATGTTCATTTCCGGCTCCCGAAACTGACGAATCCATGGCACGCCAATTGCGGCATTTTCCGGCAGTGGACTGGTTGGTCGTTTGGATGGCGCAGTCTTCCATGAATTAATTTTGTCTCAACGTATGAAAAAGAATTTGCCCCTGGCAAGAATCCTGATATGTCAACACTTCGGTTTCCTGGCCATTATGATGGTTTGCTGGCTGAATGAACTGCTCCAGTTGCCGTCCCTGATATTTTCCGATCATCCCTTCGCCTTTGTTTACCGCAAATCCACCCTGGACATGCTGCTGGTTCTGGCGGTCTGGCTGTTGGTCAGCGGTTTCACCCGCCGATTATTGGAACGCGTCAGATACCTCGAAGGATTCCTCCGCGTTTGCTCCTGGTGCCGGCGGATTGATTACCACGGCGATTGGATGCCGTTGGAGGAATTCATGCAGCAAGGTTTCGACACCCCCACCACACATGGCATCTGCCCGGAATGTCTGCGACGCAAAAGAGAGGCGATGGAACGCGCAAAACGGGCGCGGCAGAGTGGCGGCGCGTCCCCGCAGGCAAGCGGCGATCCTGCGCCATGATTCCATCCGCGTTCAACTGTGACACCCTTTCCTGTCTGCTCCAATGAACACCCGATTCACGCTGCCCGATTATGCCGCGTTTGTCCTCGGCCCCACGTAACGCATTGGCGCTGATTGCACGTC
>JASHVW010000153.1 GCA_030044395.1 Verrucomicrobiia bacterium | reverse complement strand
GCCGGAGCGCCGGCGAAATCATAAACCCACGGCGTTTCTTCGCACGGCTCGTTGCCCAGGTAAGCCGTTATCCCGTTCACACCGGAGTTGAGGTTCGTGAAAAACTTGTCCAACCGTTCGACCGCCTTGTCATTGCCTCCCATTTTTTCAATCAGCGAGCGCAAATTGAAGTTGACCATCCAGACGTATTGATCGGCCGTGCCTTCAACAAAGCCGTCGGTGGTTGCTCCGGAAAAGTTTTCCATCCAGGCGCCGTTCTCGTTCCGCGGACGGATCAATTTTGTCGAATTGTCGAAGAGATTTTTCCAGTTCTCCGCGCGGTTCGAATAAGCCTCTCCTTGTTCCCGGCTGCCAAGCGCGCCGGCGAATTGCCCCAACGCAAAATCATCGGTGCAATATTCCAGCGTGATCGAAGCCTCCCCCGGCACGTAACCGAGCTTCAAATACTCTTTCAATCCCTCGCGCACCCTCGCCCCGTCCGAGGTCGTGCCCGGCTGCGATGCGCCCTCTTCCATCGCCGCCAGCGCCCCCCGGGTGTCGAATTGATTTGCGCCGAAGGCGAACGCAAAGGCGATGATGGTGTCGTCGCCGTCGCCGACCATCCCGCCGGAATTGCGATTGACCTGCTCCCAGCGCGGCAACCCGCCGCCGGCGGCCCGCACGCTGGCGTCCTGCTGCGCGTCATTGACCAGCGACTGGACGATGTCGCTGGTTTCCCTTGGCGCCAAAATGGCGATGAGAGGGGCAAGCGAGCGGTGCTGGTCCCACGCGGGGATGTTCTGATATTGGTGGTGTCCGCTTTCAATCCGATGAATTGCCCCATCCATGCCCGGATATTGACCGTTGACGTCATCCAAGAGGTTGGGATGCATAAAACAGTGGTACAACGCCGTGTAAAACACCTGTTTCTCCCCATCGGTTCCGCCTTCGACCCGGATGCGATTCAAGACGGAATTCCAGGCCGCGTCCGCCTGCTGCCGCACGGCATCGAAATCGCCCGATGGATTTTCGGCGGCCAGGTTTGCTTCGGCGTTTTCGATGCTTACATAAGAAACGCCCACACGCACCTGGACCACCGGGTTTGTTTCCGTGTCAAACGTCAGAATTGCGCCGCACGCCGCGCCCCTGGCTGCGGTTTGGGCGCGGACGTCGTTTCCCTGCCAGGTTCCGGCGCTTTGAAATGGCCGGTCGAACCGGGCGGCAAAATAAATCGTGTAGGCACGTTTTTCATCGCTGATTTTGCCGACATGAAACCCGGCGACCTCATTACCGGCGATGGAAACCGAGCTGTCGGCGCGAATCAGCAGCGTGGCCGGCGATCCGGGCGGGAAAGTGAATCGCGCCATCCCTGTTCGCGGCGTTGCGGTCAATTCGGTTTCAATCCCGTTGTCAAATTTAACGCGGTAGTAACCGGCCCTGGCAAATTCGTTCACGTGCGAAAATGACGCGGCGAACTCCTTCCAATTCGATTCCGGCGAATTGGTTACGGGTTGGAGCACTGGCATGAAGGGAACATCTTTTAAACAGGGAACTCCGCGTCCGCTGAAATGGGTCAGGCTGAATCCTTCAATCGCGCGGTCGGGATACCAATAGCCTCCGGCAATTTGCCGCGCATGAGTCGTGTCAGGACTCCAGGCCAGCATGCCGCGCGGACACACCGCGCCCGGGAATACGTTCCCTGTGTCCCACGAGTAACCGTCATGAGTGTAAGGATTGGGGTCGGTGCCAATGAAGGGGTCCACAAACCCGCTGAGAGGCATTTCCGGCGCGGCCAGCAGACCGGCCTTTGCCAAAAATATCCCCAGAAGAGTGGCAATAACACAATGTATTTTCATGAGCCGGACACCCCCTGTTCAGGGCTGGTAACACATGCGGAGAGATTAGCGACTCTGTCTCCCCACCGCAATTCCAACAACGGCAGATAAAAACGGCTCTTATCGCATTGGACCCGATCGAGCTTCAGTCACAATCGGCTACCTCAATTCAAAATTACGCCGGCATATACGTGTCGAACAGGCTTCGGACCTGGAGTTGATTTGTAAAGTCGTCCTTGCCGAGCGGCACATTGAGCTGGACCAGAATTTTCTGCGGCTCGTGCGGCATCAGGTGAATGAAATTGTCGCTGTATCTGGCGTCCGCGTTTTTCAAGCCGAGCCAGACCCACAGCGCGGGATTTTGGGCGGTGACGGTGACAAGAAAACCCTTCGAGGTCTCGGCAACATGGGTAGCCAGACCGGGATCGGCCAGCTTGTATTCTTTCGGCAGCCCGAACAAAACCAGGTTTTCAGAAACGGTTTTGCCTCCTGCTTCCAATTTCAACCAGGTAAGAAGGCCGTTGGCGCCCAATTTGTTGATCGGGTCCTGAAGGTCCAATGTTTTGACGTTTTGACTTTTGCGGGATGGAATCTCCAAATGAAGGGAATCCTGTGTCACCAGCCGGCCGTTCAGGTCGGTCACCTTCCACGACAACTTTCCGTGATGCGCCTCCAGGAGATCGCTGGTGACAAAGATATCAATGGTTCCATTCTTCGTGTTTTCCAATCCCGAGACGAGGATTGGCGAATAAAATTTTCGGGCGAGATAATGCAACGCCTTCCAGCGGCCGAAATAGTCCACGGATGACCAGCTCATGCCGGGCCAGATGTCATTGTATTGCCAGAAAACACAGCCCATGGATCGAGGCATGGTTTGGCGCCAGTATTCCGCGCCGATTTTAATGCCGAATCCCTGCAAAATCTGGCTCAACCACAGCGTGGTTTCGAAATCCTTCGGCGGATTGAAGTAATGGTTCATCATGTCCAGCATCACCTGGTTGCCTTCAACATCACCCAGGCCGGAGCGCTGATGCCATATCATCACCGGTGTGAGGACCGACGCGCGGTCTTCATCGTTGGTGAAAGCGCGGACGGTTTTCAGTTCGGGAAAGGATTGATAGCCGAATTCGCTCATGAAGCCGGTCAGTGTTCGATAGGCATCGAACGTTTTAGGGCCATGCCATACCTCCCAATAGTGCGTATCGCCGCAATCGGGGCTGCCCGAAACGTAATTGGCTTGGGGCGCGTACGCCGCCACTTGCCCGGCGATCAAGTCTTTGAACAGTTTGTCGTAATCCGCCCTTCCCATGCTATTGGCGGACCATTGGTCCTTGGTCATCAAGCTGATTTCATTGTTGCCGCACCAGACGGCGATGCAGGGGTGATGGCGCAGGCGCTGCACATTATCGCGGGCTTCGAGCCGGACATTGTCCATGAATTGATCGTCAAACGCCGGATAGGTCGAGCAGGCAAATTTGAGATCAAGCCAGATGCAAATACCCAGTTCGTCGCATGCGTCAAAAAGGGCGTCATCTTCGTAATAACCGCCGCCCCAAAAACGCAAGGTGTTCATGTTGACGGCCGCCGCGTCGGCGACGTATCGGCGCAAAATTTCGGGCGTTACGCGACTGGTGAACGAATCGCAGGGAATCCAGTTGCCGCCTTTGCTGAAGTAGGGAAGTCCATTTGCCACAAAATGGAGGGGACTGTCGCCCTGCGGCAAAACCATTTTGAGTTCACGCAGACCGATGCGTTTGCTGACGCCATCAATCGGCGTGCCATCGGGGTCGAGCAGGTCCACCTGCACGGTGTAAAGAGGTTGTCCGCCCATGCCCGCCGGCCACCAAAGTTTGGGATGGTCAATCTGCAATTCGCCGCGCCCCTGGCCTCCTGAAATATCAAAGGCAACGCTGGCGATCGTTTTGTCGGGATGGGAAACATCCGAGACGGATGCGGCTGCCCGGCAAGGCCGCGCACTGTCACCGACGATCTCGGCGTTGACTTGGATATCCAGCGCAACTTTATTATCCGAATGTGTTTGCAGGATGAGCACGTCCGAGATGCGTCCCTGGTTGAACGTCTCCAGGCTGATCGTTCTCCAGATGCCGGCGCTGGGCAAAACCGGGCCCCAATCCCATCCGAAACTGCAAGGTTCTTTGCGGACCCAGGCGCGGCCTTTGGGTTCATGCGAGCCAATCCATTCATACATCGGCCGCCGGCTGTTCATCTCATTCATGACCGGAAAGGGCGAGCGGAAGAGGATTTCAATTTCGTTGTCACCGGCTTGCAACGCCGGCTTGACGTCAAATTCCCAGGTCCGAAACATGTTGTCGGCATCTCCCACCTTTTGGCCGTTGATCTTGATGGCGGCCAAGGTATCCAACCCTTCGCATCGCAACAAAACGCGGTCATTTTTAAAGACATCGTCCGGCACGTTGAAATTGCGCTTGTAGGTCCAGTCGCTTTGACCGACCCACTTCACGACGTCTTCATTTTCCCGATAGAATGGATCGGGGATTTTTCCCGCGGCGAGCAAATCGGTATGCACGCAACCCGGCACGGTGGCGGGGGTCCAATCATCCTTGCCGGCCTGGGACACGTGCCAGGCGCCGTTCAAGCCGAGGCGGCGGGGCGTGGCAGGCGCGGCGGCTTTGCAAATGGAAACCAACGGTCGCCAGGCGCAGAGCGCCCCGGCGGCCATTGTCGTTCGTACGAGAAATTGACGCTTGGTTATTTTATTTGTCATGGTTGTGAATTGTAAAATTTCGACCGGGCGAATTCTGCGCCAGCCAATCATTGCGCTCCCATCCAATCGAACTCAAACAGCACGAGGCATTTACGCTTGTTTTCTTTGCGTTGAAAAGCGGCTTAATTGAGCCAATATGCAGGCCACGTTGCCACCGGTCAAGACGGGCGTTGCGGAAAAATTGTGCGCGAAGCAATTTCCCGGGGTTGACATGAGCCGCGACGACGCGCAATTGGAATCGCCGGCGTGACACGTAAATGTGCCGCGCGGCCACGAAGTGAAAATCGAGTCCAGCAGGCAATTCCTCCATAAAGATCCCGGAGCCGCACCCCGCCCGGAGAGTTTCTGAAACTTTGCGGCTTGGTGTCTTTGCGTTGAGGGGCTAAATTGTTGCCATGTCGCACGCGGACTTTGTTCATCTTCACCTGCACACCGAGTATTCCCTGCTCGATGGCGCCTGCCGGCTGGACCGGTTGATGGACAAGGCGCACGAGTTAAAATTTTCCGCCCTGGCGGTCACCGATCACGGTGTGCTTTACGGCGCGATTGATTTTTACAAGGCCGCGCGCGAAAAAGGCATCAAGCCCATCATCGGCTGCGAGGTCTATGTGGCCCCCGGCTCGCGTCTTGAGAAAAAGACGACCAGCGGCGGACGGGACGTTTATCATCATCTTGGTTTGCTGGCGCAGGACGAGACCGGCTACAAAAACCTGATTAAACTCGTCACCGATGCGCACCTGAAGGGTTACTATTACAAGCCGCGCATTGACAAGGAAACGCTCGCGGCGCATCGGGAGGGCCTTATCGCCCTGTCGGGCTGCCTGGCGAGCGAAATTCCCGATCTCATTCTCAAGGACCAGATTGACAAGGCGCGGGACACAGTGGATTGGTTCAAGCAAACGCTCGGTCCGGACAATTTTTTCCTGGAACTGCAGAACCACGGAATTGCCGAACAGGCCAAGGTGAACCGGTATCTGGTGAAATGGGCGAAGGATTTTGGCCTGCCACTCGTGGCCACCAACGACGTTCATTACATCAACAAAAGCGATTCCCACGCGCACGATTGCCTGATCTGCATCGGCACGCAAACGCAATTGGCCGAAACCAAACGGATGCGTTACGAACCGGAGCAGTTCTATCTGCGGTCGGCCGAGGAGATGAAGGCGCGTTTTGCCGAAACGCCCGAGGCCATCAAAAACACGATGGCCGTCGCCGAACGATGCAATCTGGAAATCGAGTTCGGCAAATTGCACTTTCCGGTCTTCAGCCCGCCGGAGCATTTCACCCGCGAAGGTTATCTGCGCCAGTGGATTGCCGAAGGGCTGTGGAAACGCTATGGCCTCCATGCCCGCGTGGAAGGTGAAAAATTTATCGTCGAAAAAATTGAAGATGCCAAACGGCTTCCGACGTTTGCCGAAGGGGGAAATCCCGACGCGGCCGTCAAGGACATTCTCGACCGGCTTGAGCTGGAACTTAAAGTCATTGAGAAGACCGGCTTCCTGAGTTACTTCCTGATTGTTGGTGATTTTGTCCGTTACGGCCGGGCGCATGGGATCTCCTGCGTGGCGCGCGGCAGCGCCGCCGGCTCGCTCGTCACTTATCTCCTGGAAATCGCCAATGTTGACCCGATCCGGTACGGACTGCTGTTTGAACGGTTTTTGAATCCCGAGCGCGTCAATCCGCCGGACATTGATATTGATTTCGCCGACGACCGGCGCGCCGACGTCATTGAATATGTCCGCGAAAGATACGGGCGCGACGCGGTGGCGCAAATCGTCACGTTCGGCACGATGGGCGCCAAATCGGTGGTGCGCGACGTGGCGCGCGTGATGGGACTGAATTACGGAGACGGGGACCGGCTGGCGAAGATGATACCGTTCGATTTGAAAATGACGCTTGAAAAGGCGCTCAAGCAATCTCCGGAACTCAAGGGGGCGTATGAAAACGAAGACGTTACCCGGGAATTGATTGACACGGCGCTGATTCTGGAAGACCTGACCCGCAACGCCAGCGTTCACGCCGCCGGAGTGGTGATTGGCGACCAGCCACTCGTGAATTTGTTGCCGCTCAAGCGGGATGACAACGGCACGCTGGTGACCCAATACTCGATGAATCCCGTCGGCGACCTCGGCCTTTTGAAAATGGATTTTCTTGGGCTCAAGACGCTCACCGTCATCCGCAACGCCTGCGACATGGTCCAGCGCACAAAGGGGGTTCAGATTGACATTGACCATTTGCCGCTGGACGACCCGAAGACCTACGACCTGCTCAATCGCGCTGAAACGCTCGGCGTGTTCCAATTGGAATCAGGCGGCATGCGCGATTTGTGCCGCAAATTTCAAATCAGTTCCATCGAGCATATCACGGCCCTGGTCGCGCTCTACCGGCCCGGGCCGATGGATTTGATTCCGGATTTCATCAAACGCCGCCACGGCGAGGTGAAAATCGAGTACGAACATCCGCTGCTTGAACCCGTCGCCCGGGAAACCTACGGAATTTTGATTTACCAGGAGCAGGTGATGCAGGCGGCGCAAATTCTCGCGGGATATACGCTCGGCGGCGCGGACCTGCTGCGCCGCGCCATGGGCAAGAAGAAAATCGAGGAAATGCAGAAGCAACGCGAGAAGTTCGTCAAAGGCTGCGCCGGGAAAAACAAAATCCCGGCCGCGAAGGCCAACCAGATTTTCGATTTGCTGGAGAAGTTCGCCGGCTATGGCTTCAACAAGTCACATGCCGCGGCTTACGCCATCGTCGCCTACCAGACCGCCTACCTGAAGGCGAACCATCCCGTCGAATTTTTCTGCGCCATGATGACCAACGACATGGCGGACACGGAAAAGTTAAGCACCTATATTGACGAAGCGCGCGAGTTTGGCATCGAAGTGCTGCAACCGGATGTGAACGAAAGCGGCGTTCATTTTGAGCCGGTCCGGGACGGCAAGGCGATCCGTTTCGGCCTCGCCGCCGTCAAAAACGTGGGAGAGGTCGCCGTCCAAAGCATCTTGAACGCGCGCAATGAAGACGGCAGGTTCAAATCGCTTTCCGATTTATGCGAGCGTGTGGAAACGCGCACGGTCAACCGCCGCGTCCTCGAAGCGCTCATCAAATGTGGGGCGTGCGACAGTCTGGGCCAGACCCGCGCGGGGATGTTTTCGCAGATTGACCGGGCGCTCGCCCGCGCGGCGGGCATTCAATCCGACAAACAAAAGGGCCAGAGTTCGCTGTTCGGCGCCTTGGAGGAAAAATCAGCGCCCAAGGCGAACGAAGAAAATCACCTTCCCGAATGGCCGCAGCACGAATTGCTCGCTTATGAAAAGGAACTTTTGGGATTTTATGTCACCGGCCATCCCTTGACGCCGTTCGCGCCCATCCTGAAAAAATATGCCCTGGCCAATACGTCGCAACTGGCGGAATTGCCGAACCGCAGCCTGACGCGCATCGGGGGATTGGTCGCCGCCGTCCAAAACGGTATTTCCAAAAAATCCAGCAAGCCTTACATGATGGTCACCCTGGAGGACCTCGAAGGCTCCGTGCAGCTCCTGTGCATGAACGAGAATTACGAAAAATATCACGCCCTCATACAGCCGAACAAGGCCATCCTCGTCATTGGCGAAGTCAACAACGGCGATGAGCGCCCAAAAATTTTCCCGCAGGAGATCATCCCGCTGGAGGATGCGCCGAAAAAATTCACCCGGCAGGTGCATTTGCGGTTGCACGCGGCACATTTGCAGCCGGAACAACTCAGTTCGGTCCGCGAACTTGTCGCGGCGCATCCGGGCAAATGCCCGCTATTCCTATGCTTCAGCCAGGCCGCGGGCGAACATGTCTTTATCGAGGCGAATGAACGCTTTGCCGTGACGCCATCGCTGAGGCTCCAACATGAAGCCGATGCGCGATTTGGCGAGGGAACCTATTATGCGAAGGTGGACACGAGCCTGCCTGAAAAACAACGCCGCAGTTGGGAAAGAAAGAGCACGAACGGTGACAGCAACGAAGAGTGAACACGCGCCGTGAATTTTTCAAGTCCGCCGCCGCCCTGGGCGTGTTGGGGGCAGCCGGGGCGACCGGCCTCCCCGTCCGCGCGGCGGAAAGCGACCTCATTGCAACGGGAAATGACCGGGATTATTGGGTTGGCGTCGCGGACAAGCTGGCGCGGCCCGTTCTGGCGAACCTCGCGCGGCGTGAATTGAAGAGAAACATGCCGGTTGAGCAGCAACCGGGCGCCGGACGCGAAAAATACACGCATCTTGAAGCCTTTGGCCGTCTTCTTGCCGGTCTCGCGCCCTGGCTGGCGCTGGAAAATCCAGCCGGCGCCGAAGGGAGAATGCAATCGGAATTTGGCGCCCTGGCGCAGGCGTCGCTGGACGCCGCGACCGACCCGCGATCGCCGGATTTCATGAATTTTTCCGATGGTGGCCAGCCGCTGGTGGATACGGCCTTTCTCGCCCAGGCGATTTTGCGCGCGCCAAAAATCCTTTGGGAACCGCTCCCGGCGCGGGTCCAGGCGCAGCTCATCGCCGCCTTCAAGTCATCGCGGAGAATTCCCACGCCGACCGACAGCAATTGGGTGATGTTCGCCGCCATGGTGGAGGCGGCATTTCTCGAATTTAGCGAACCCATCGTGGAGTCCCGGCTGGAGAATTGCGTGCGCAAAATGCTGGGCTGGTATCTGGGCGATGGCGCTTATGGCGACGGCGCGTTTTTTCATTTCGATTATTACAACAGCTTCGTCATCCAACCGATGCTGCTGGACGTGCTGGCGGTCCTGGAAGCGCATGACGCGCAATTTGCGGAGACGCGCCGGACCGTTTTGCAGCGCGCGCGGCGCTACGCGGAAATTCAGGAGCGGCTGATTGGGCCGGACGGCACATTCCCGTCGCTCGGACGCTCGACGACGTACCGCTTTGGCGCGTTTCAACTGCTGGCGCAAATCGCCTGGCTGCGTGAATTGCCGGAAGGCATCATGCCCGCGCAGGTGCGCAGCGCGCTGACGGCGGTGATTCGAAAGATGATGGAAGCGCCCGGAACATTTGACGCCGGCGGCTGGCTTCGAATCGGATTCCATGGCCACCAGCCGGCGCTGGGCGAACGCTATATTTCCACCGGCAGCCTGTATCTCGCCGCCGCCGCCCTCCTGCCATTGGGTCTGCCGTCCACCGATGAATTTTGGAACGCGCCGGCGGCGCAATGGACGTCGCAAAAAATTTGGACGGGTGAAAACCTGCCGGCCGACCATGCCATTGCCGACGTAAAGGAAATCAATTTGCCGATGCCGCCAGGTCGCTCTCCGCAATGACGGCGCCGGGATTCAAGTTCTGATTTTGCCCATTAACGAATGTTCTGCTTGAAAAGCAGCAGCAGCCGTTTGCACTTGGGAATGTCCGCCGCCAGCAAATCGCTGTTCAGGGGCGTGTTCAAAAACTCGCTGTAGCCAGGAAGTTCTTTTAGATCCGCTGTCTCCAGGTCGCGAAAGGCCATCGCTGAATCAGGAAAATACCGCTGCTCAATCGTTTCATGGATGAGGGGAATAACGTGGTGATGCCGCGGGTCGCGGCTTATTTTTGAGAAGAGCGCAATAACCACGGATTCCTCGCCTTCGAGGGCCTGCATGAACGCTCCGTCCTTGAAAAGCAACAAGCCTGTGATATTGGCGCGTGAGTTGCGTCCAACGCTCTCCTTGAGCAGCTTCAACAGGTCGGCGCGGCTAAGCTCCAATGAAGCGGTGCTTACGTAAACGATTTGGAATAAGGCCATAATGATTCGCGACAGCCGATTTCTAGGCCCATTCCCCAGAAAAGTCAAATGCCAATCAAAGATTGGAGGTTTTGGTTTTATGGCCCGCGATCCTGGTGTCCACTTTGGGTGACACAACCTGCTTCGCCACCTGGATCGTCTCTTTCAAAGTGGCCACATGCACGTTGGCGATATAGGACGGCTCGGTCCTATTATTGTAAAGTAAAACCGCAATGAACACCACCGCTGCTGTGAGCGCCAAACCAATCAATCCCTTAATCGTTTGCATAGCAAATACTGATATTTTGACAGAGCCGGGGCGGATGTGTTCGATTTTACGCCCGGCGCTCTTTGATGGCCGCCAAAATGTCCGCGATTACCTCCGCCTTCGGTTTCGCGCCCATGTTGCCTTTGCCGTGAACGCGAACGGAAATGTTTCCCGCCTCCAAATCGCGTGCCCCGACCACCAGCATTGTGTGGACTTTGGCCGTCTCGGCGTCCTGGATTTTGCCGTTGATTTTGTTCGAGGAATAATCCACTTCGACGCGGACGAAATGGGCGTGCAATTCATTGACGATTTGTTTCGCATAATGGGCCAGCGGTTCGTCCTCGCCAATGGTCAGCACGCGCACCTGCACCGGCGCGAGCCAGAGCGGAAAATTGCCGGCATAATGTTCAATGAGAAAACCGATGAACCGCTCGTGCGTGCCCAGTGGCGCGCGATGGATGCACAACGGCGTTTTGTTGGCGTTGTCGCGGTCGCGATAGACGAGGCCGAATTTTTTGGGCACGGCGAAGTCCACCTGGTTGGTCGC
>JASHVW010000152.1 GCA_030044395.1 Verrucomicrobiia bacterium | reverse complement strand
GGACAAACACGCTGCTGACACGGTCGCCAAGGCGTTGGATATTGGCGCGGCTGGTTTGGGCACGTTGCACGGCGTCAATGACATGCGCCAGGGCTGTCTCTTCACCGGTGGCAGTGACGCGCATTATAAGACGGCCATTGAGATTGGTTGTGCCGGCAAAAAGTTCCGCGCCAAATTTCTTTTCCACTGGGACCGATTCGCCGGTGAGAGACGATTCGTCAACTGAAGATTCGCCTTCAACCACAACACCGTCCACCGGCACATTTTCGCCGGGCCGTAGAGCGATTTCCTCGCCACTCTGTAGAGTGGAAACCAGGACCTCGAATTCCGAGGCGGGCGAAGCCTGCGGCGAATCGGAAAATGAATCCGTCCTGACATCGGAAGATTTGATTTCCGTTCTTCGGATTTTCCGCGCCGTTAGCGGTGCCAGTTGGAGGAGCGACTTTAGTGCCTCGCCGGCCTTGTCGGTCACGCGGGCCTCGATCCAATGGCCGCCGCTGATGACCGTGATAATTGCCGCTGCTTCCATGAAATACAAATGGCCGTCGGAGCCGCTCAAGAGCGCCCAGGCGCTATAACCGAAAGCAGTGCTTGAGCCGAGTGCCACCAAAGTATCCATGTTGGAACTGCCGAGTTTAAATTGCCGCCACGCGCCGCGATAAAACGGAGCGCCGGAAAAGATCTGCACCACGCCGGCCAGCGCAAAGGAAACCCACGCAAACCATCCGGTCATTTCCAACCGGAAAAACCATTCGCCCGCCATCAAAAACACCGTGATAATCACGCCAAAACCCAGACCGATTTGCCAATTTTTTGGGGACGATTCATGGCAGGCGAAGGAATCGTCGCGATTTTCCTTCGCCTCGTACCCCGCATTTTTCACGGCTACGATCAATGCGGCCGGATTTTCCGCCGCGCCGGTGCTCCAGTGGATGGCAGCGCTGGAGTTTTGGATTGAAACAGTGGCGCTGCGAACGCCGGGTACGGACTGGAGCGCTTCAGTGACACGCCGCGCGCAGTTGCCGCAAGTCAACCCGCTGATTTCCAAATTCGTCATACCGGGATTTTATGGCGGCTGGCGACGTTTGTCGAATGGCGGCCGGTTCAAAATGGTGGCTGCCGACGTGAATTGGCCCTGACTCCCCGCCTCTGCGATATGGCGGATCCCTCACGGTCTGTTAGGCAAAAAGATTGCCAAAACTGTGCGCCGGCAAATCAAGGTAAAAATGGAGTTCCATTTCAAAATGCGTTAGAATCTTCGGCGTCGGAACGAATTAACGTGCCCGGCAATTTGAAAGGAATTTATGAAACGAAAAGCATCGGCTGTTTGGCGTGGCGATTTAAAATCGGGCAAAGGCAACATCACCAGCGACAGCGGCGTGCTCAAGGACACGCAATATTCATTCAGCACGCGGTTCGAAAACGGCATTGGCACAAACCCCGAGGAACTTATCGCCGCGGCCCACGCGGGCTGCTTTGCGATGGCATTTTCCGCCGAACTTGGCAAAGCGGGGCTCAAGCCCGACTCCATTTCTGCCACGGCAACCGTTAATCTGGAAATGCTGCCCGATGGTCCCACTGTGACGGAATCTCATCTGGAGGTGACGGCGCGAGTTCCTGGCGCCGAAAAAGACATGGTTATGGCAATCGCAAACGCCGCCAAGGCCGGCTGTCCGATCTCACGCCTGTTGAATGCCAAGGTAACGATGGACGCGAAAATTGAATAGCAATTAAACGATTCGTTACTGACTCAATTTAATTCGCCTGCAACGGTTCGATAGAGAGGTTCCGGAATTCGATGAGTTGGCCCTCTGCCTGCAATCCAATGGTTCCGGAATTGGTGGATGTGCCGGTGATCGTATTTTGTAAAACGCCGTTCACGAGCACGACGATGGTGTTGCTGCGGCAGGTAATGTCATAGCTGTTCCATTCGCCAATCGGCTTTTCTGAACTGGGCTGCTGGCGCGGAACGAAGTGGGGATGCGCCGGAGTGGTTCCATTGGCACTGGAGCCGCCGTTCATCCGCACTTGGCCGGCATCTCCGGTAAGCAACTGCGCCTCGAAACAATATGGCCAGACCTTGTCCGGCGGATTAACATGCAGGAAGACGCCGCTGTTCCCCGCCGCGACGGGATAACGCCATTCGGCATGGAGTTGGTAATCCCTGTATGTTTGCAACGTCCGCGCGTAACCATAGGGTCGGCCAAGGCAACGAATCATGCCGTTGGTTACGGACCAGATTGCATCGGCGGGCGCGTTCGTCTCTCTGGAGACAAATGTCCAACCGGCAAAGCTTTTTCCGTCGAACAATTCGATTTTTCGTGATTGCGTAATGGGGGGGCCAATCTGCGCAGAGAGCGGAAACAAAATCGCGGCGAAAAAAAGCACGATCGTCGGCGCGAGAAACGATTTCATCATTGTATTTTTTTGTTTCCATTTGTTATGACGCCAGGAAGCAAACTGGCGGACGGGTAAATTTGACCAGAATCACCAGCTTTCAAACTCATATTATCAAAAACAGCTCATGATTCAAGCATCATTTCTGAGCGTTCGGAACGCGATGGAAATTCTTTCAATTTTCGGCGGAATTGATTCCCCACTCACTTCGCGGCCAAAAACCTTCTGAAAGAGCGACTGCCTTATTGAGAATAAACGGAGCGGTAGAACCTTTGATTAAACAGGTCTGCATTCGAATCTACAAATTCGAAGGGGGCGGTATTTGTCATGACCGGGACCCAGTTCACCATGTTCGTTGATGCCTGGATTACATAGGTGTATCCGGACGGCCCGTTGACGTTGAATGAAAATGCCCCGATTGAACTGGCCGGCTCCAGCAGCATAGCTGCGGCGGTGGGAACGGTGTAGGACGTCTGGTTGGAAAATGGGCTTGCCACGCCGGAGGCGTTGTAAGCCTTGGCGGCAAAATAATAGGTCGCGCCTTCGAGCAAACCTGAAACAGAGGCATTCGTCACATTTCCAACAGCAACCTCGTTGGTATAGTCGCCACTCGCCCCGCCATAATAAATCTCGTAACCGACGATGTTCGTAGCCGTGCTTGGGTACCATTTGAGTGTTACGCTCTGTGTCGGTCCGGGTTGGGACGCGCGGATTGTCAACGGCGCAATGGCGAACAACCCACTCACCCAGAAGGCGACCAACGAAGTGCGACTTAACGCTGAAAAAGAATCGAACATATCTATTTGCCTATTTGCGAGGTAACGCAAAATGTATGCCAAGGCGCCGGCTTCGATTGCTGAGTGGGTGTCGAACTACTCGCCCGGCGAAAATGTTTCTTGCAGGAGACTGACTTTCAACATGTTATATTGCTCTGCAGAAATAGCCTAATCCGCGTCAAAGCGCCGATTTTCCGCCGATAATTTTTTAATCCAGAACTCGGTTCCATTTTATCAGGACATGGTTGTCTTGATAGAGGACTATTTCTGGTTTGGTCGTAAATTGGAGAGGTCTCATTTCTCGATTCAACAGATGGAACTGGGAAGCGAATAATGAAAATTTGCGAGGTCATCGTCCTAATCTTTGGGGAAGCCGGAAAAGTGCTGGCTGGAGTGTCCTGAAACTGGGCAACCGAAGAAAAAACTGTCCTCTTTTTAACCTTGCCTGCGAATTTACTCTGAAGGTTTTATCACCAAAACGGCGGCCAAGTGGGTTCTGTTTTGGTTTCCTGCATGCCGAAATGGAATCCACTTTTGTCTTGATAACCCACGGGAATTTGAGTTTTTAGAACATCACGCCAGCGGCTGAAAATTCCCACCGGGATTAGCATCCTCGGCTTCAAATTGAGCCACTGTTTATCTGCAACTGCTTTCATCATTTTGGAAAACAGCATTAAAGGTGCCAAATCGAAAATCGACAGCCGTAGTATATATCAGAGGGTTGAATTTTTAGCAGTTCTTCAATTGCCCACAGGAGGTCAGTCAGTCCGGAAGTTTGTGCCATTGCAAAATCAAGCGAGCTTTCGACATCGCAAAAATTGCAGTGAGTCACAAACGAACGCTCAAAAGCATTGAATGAACAAATGGGACGATAATTAATTCATCTTTCAGAGCTTGTTTTTCTGTGGCAGACTGCGATAGACTTGTTGTTGTGGTAAACCCCAAAAATAAAATGCAATGAAACTGCGTTATCATGCGGTATTGTGGGTTGCGATTCTCGCCGCGGGATATTTTTGTGCAGGAAAATCCGTGTTATGCTTTGGGTGCCTTCTCAGCTTAACGTGCGTATTGCGGGACACCAGTGAATCAATGCTCCTCGAAACATCCCTGCAAAGGCTCGCGACGATTCTGGCCGACTCCGAAGACGCCATCATCAGTTTGGCGTTGGATGGCACCATTTTGACATGGAATGGCGGGGCACGACAGATTTTTGGATGTGTTGCCGGGGAAGCTGTTGGCCGTCCTTTTGCGCTCGTTTTCCCTCCGGAAAGCGGCGATAAAGTGACGCAATTACTCAAAGATGTGGCGCAAGGAAAAAGGGTTGCCCGTCACGCGGTTTCGTGCCGCCGGAAAGACGGTTCGTTGTTGGAAATTTCGCTTGCGATTTCACCGTTCAGCGATGCGGCGGGCAAAACAATAGGTGCGTCCGTCATTGCGCGCGACCTATCTGAGCGGCGAAGAATGGAGCGGGAGGTTTTAGAGATCAGCGCCAGTGAGCGGCGGCGCATCAGTTACGAATTGCACGACGGATTGGTCCAGTACCTCGCGGGTGTTGCCCTCCAGGCGCAATCCGTTCACGAT
>JASHVW010000151.1 GCA_030044395.1 Verrucomicrobiia bacterium | reverse complement strand
GGCCCCGCCGCACCTTGCGACTCGTCTCATTCACAAGTTTCTGCAATTCCGCAGGCACGGCCTCACCTGCTTCATCATCCTTGGTCTTCTGTGCTGGCGCCGATTCCTTCAAAATCCTCGTGTAACGACGGCGCACCACTTCCGCCACGCTCGCAAAATCGTCCTGCCCTTCCACCGTCTTGATCCTGAACCGCCGGTAATTGGCGCGGTCTGGACGGCCATTTTTGAAACTCACCATGGAAGCCACGGCAAATGTGCCGCTGATGTTCGAAATATCGAATGCCTCGATCCGCTCCGGTGGCGCCAGTAGATTCAAGACTGCGGCCAATTCCCGCAAGTCCTCTCGCGGTTGGACATTTCCAGGCAGCGAATAGGGGATGCGCTCGAATTTCTCTGTCGGGCGCGTCGTCGTCTTCAAATCTCGAAGCAAATCGCGCAGGCTGGCCGCTCTCTCAAAATCATGCGCCACCGCGGCTTTTTTCATCTCCCCCTCGAGCTGCTCCTGCATCTCGCGACATTGCCCCTCCAGAAAATCGCACGCTGCCTTCACCTGTTCCAGATATTGCTCCCGCGTGACGTTCCCGACACACGGCGCCGTGCAATACTTCAAATGCGCGTAGAGACAATGTTTGTAGTCGCTTTCGCCGGGCGTGAATACCCGGCAACCGCGCAGGTTGAATTGCCGCCGCGCCAGCATGACCACGTTCCGCGCCGCTGTGGCGTTGACAAACGGACCGAAATAGCGCGCGCCATCGTCTTTTTTAAATCGTGCGAAGGCAAAATTGGGAATCGGATCGTTCAAATTCACCTTCAACATCAAAAATCGTTTGTCATCGCGAAAACTGACGTTGTAACGCGGCTTGAACTCCTTGATGAGCTTGCCTTCGAGCAGAAGCGCTTCAGGCTCGTTGCGCGCCAGATGAAAATCGAAGTCGCAAATCGCTTCGACCAGGGCATTGAACTTCAAGTCCCAGCCCATCTGCCGACCCTTCTGGAAGTATTGGCTCACACGCTTGCGCAAATTGCGCGCCTTGCCAACATAGATCACCGTGCCCAACCGGTCGCGCATCAAATAGACGCCCGGTTTGTGCGGCAACGTGCTGATCTTTTTCCGGATGATTTCGTTCACAATTAAACAATCCTGTGTCGGTCACTTTAACATGCAAATTGGCCAATGAAAACGCGGATTGCAAAAAGAAATCGTCATTTTTGTTTGAGTAAAAGAGACCTTCCGGTAATCTCAATACTGCGAATTTCACGTAAATGAACGAAACCCAAATTAACGAATCGTCCGCGGGTGGATGGCGGGATACCGTCGAATGCTGGCAGCGCCTCCCCAATAAGGCCTTTTTTTTCGGATTGCTCGCCGCCTGGCTGGCACTCTTCCAATTTTATGGGAATTCCATTCTGGGTTATGCCCACACACGGTCATTGTTCGCGATATTGGTCAACGCCTATAATAATCCGTCCGCGGATGACAGCCACGGCAATCTGATTCCCTTTTTGGTCATTGGGCTCTTTTGGTGGAAACGCAAGGAACTCCTGGCGTTACCGTTGAAAACCTGGTGGCCGGGAATCCTGATTTTATTTGCCGCGCTTGCGTTGCACGTTTTTGGGTTCCTCATCCAACAGCCCATTCTTTCAATCGTTGCGCTGTTTCTCGGAATTTTCGGCCTGATGGGCCTGGCCTGGGGCCGCGATTGGCTGCGGCACAGTTTTTTTCCATTTTGGCTCTTCATCTTTTCCTATCCCTTGGGACAACGCGGCCAGATCATCACCTTTCCGTTGCAACAATTGGTTTCCTGGTTGACGGAAAAATGTGCTTATGTCCTGGGGGTTGACGTGATCCGTGTCGGCAACGAATTGTTCGATCCCTCCGGCAAATATGCCTACGAAGTCGCGGCTGCCTGCAGTGGCATTCGGAGCCTGGTCGCCATTTTTTTGCTGGCAACGGTCTATGCCTTCGTGGTCTTTCGTTCTCCGTGGAAACGAGTCTTGCTAATGGCGCTGGCTCCGCTGTTCGCCGTTTTGGGCAATTTACTTCGCATGTTGATGATCATAATGACGGCGTCTTTCGCCGGCCGAGACGCCGGGAACTTCGTCCATGAGAACTTTTTCACCAGTTTGGTGCCCTACGTCCCGGCCATCGTCGGTTTTCTGTTGATTGGCCGCTGGCTGGAAAACCGCGAAGAACGAAAATTACCGGCATGAAAAATCAAAATGGATAGTGTCTCAACTGGCGACGGCCTGGATTGCCCGTGGCATCATGCGACAGGCCGGGAAATTTTTTCTTCCAACCGGCCCGGACGGATTTCCGACCGCTCGGCAATTAAGAACGCCGACCACCCAATCCAATGAAGTTTGGCAGTATATTTTTGGCGTGACGGCGGCGCAAATAAGAAGAATGGATAGCTTACGGCAAACAGCCAGTTGCGCGAAATTCCCGTCGCCACGATTTTGAGACCGACCCGCCGCGCGGCATGAGCAAGCACACCGGTTGCCACAGGTTTTACATGGCCGGTGTCATCGTAAAAGCTCATCGGAAACGTCCCGGCCAAGGCGCCGGGCAGACTTTGGAGAGTCACCGTCTTTAGATGGGGAGTTTCGATAAAAATCCGCCCGCCGTCCTTCAACAGGCGGGCCGCTTCATCGAAGAGAAAGGCGAGCGAGTTTAAATGTTCGACCAGATGAAGGCAGGTTATACCGTCCATGGACCGGGTCGGCCACGGCAACTGGTCTTTTTGAATGTCGCCCCGGTGGAACACGCAGCCGGCCGGATATCTTTCGGGACTTCCGGCCACGTCGCTGGCAAATAATTTCACGTCCGGACGAAGTTCCGCGAAATGGCCGAGCGTTTCACCGTCTGCCGAGCCGATGTCCAGCAACGAACCGCCGATTGGAACACGGTCCACAAATCTGGCGCGGGCGTCCAACCACGGCAAATGACGAAGATATTTCCAATTCATCGGCAGACGGTAAAATTTTCCGCCCGCTGCGCCAACACTTCTTTTCCGGGTGATTTTGTTTGAGCAGATTTGGCAATTTTGCTATCTGAAACATGGTATATCGCATCAAATGAACGGAAACCCCTTCATCAGCCTGTTGCTCTGCGCGCCGAAAATCATCGGGTGTTTATTCATCGGCAGCCAACTGGCAAAGCTGCAGGAACCGACGCTGCCCGGATGAAAAATCAAAATTGGATTCTATTCCTTGTGACGCTTGCGCTTATCGCCGCCGCGGCTGCGCTGCTCGTGCGGCTGAAACACCATCCGCAATTAGGCCGTCCGGGCATCGTCGCCACGCCAATTCCCGGCAGTTTGCAGATGAAGATTGATTTGCCGGCGGAGGTTTTGGCTTTCACTTCGACGAATGTGCCCGAACCGAAGGTGGCCCTTGATTATTTGCCGAGGGATACCAGTTATGCGGAGCGGATTTATACCGCGTCGGATGGTTTTCGCGTCCAGGGAACCATTGTGCTGATGGGTACGGACCGCACGAGCATTCACAATGCCGATTATTGTCTGGCCGGCACGGGCTACAATACCAAACAAAAGTCCATCACGAATATTCCCGTGGCCGGCATTTTATCCGGCCAACTACCGGTATCTCGTTGGGACTTGAGGGGCGTTTTCCAACAATCTGAAGGTCCCAAAATGAATCTCAATGGCGTCTATGTGTTTTGGTTTGTCGCGGATGGCGATGAAACAGCCAGCCATCTTGAAATGATGAAAAAGCTGGCAATCCATTTGTTGACAACCGGGGTCATGCAGCGATGGGCTTACGTCAGCTATTTTTCCGAGTGCCAACCCGGACAGGAAGACGCCGCGTTTGATCGGATGAAAAAATTGATCGCGGCCTCCGTCCCGGAATTCCAGTTGCCGCCGTCCAAAAAATTTTAAGTTCGCATGTTTTCTGCCTGTTTTGTAATCTGATTGCCCTTAATATGTTGCGGCGAGACCGTCAAATTCGCGCCCAAATCAACCAATTGGCCGATGCCGTTTTGGTGGCGGTCAGTTTTTATATCGCCTTCGTCTGCCGTGCCAGCCCGTCCATCGCCGGGTGGTTTGGATTGGATCAGATTTCGGCGGACACGTTTGACAGAGCCGAGTGGTTGATTCTCCCCTTGATGCCTGTCGCCGCGCTGATCCTGGAATCTCAAAATTTCTACAACCGTCCGCCGCTCGCGCCCCGCCGCGCTGTTTTCTGGCCGCTATTGAAAGGCTGTTCCCTTGCAACTGTCTGCCTCATCCTGGCAATTTATGCCTTTCATTTGGTCCTGCCCCGTGGCGTGGCGACTTTTTTTGGCATCATCAGTTTCGTTTTGATTTATTTCAAAGAGGAAGTGCTGCGCCTGGCCCTCAAAAGCAAATTCGCCCAAAAACAATACAAACGCCGCTTTGCCCTGGTGGGATCTTCCAAAGAGATTGAGAAAATGTGCCATGACCTCGAGGGCGGACGGGACGAGACCATTGCCATCGTCTCTCAATTTGATCTGGCCAAGCCGTTGCCCGAACTCATCGAAATGCTTCATGAACACGCCATCAACGGCGTGATCTTGAGCGCGCGCCGCGCCTATTTCGAAGAAGTCGAAAACACGATTAAAGCCTGTGAACTCGAAGGTGTCGAGGTGTGGCTGCTCGCCGATTTTTTCACCACCCAAATTTCACACACCAGCATGGACGAATTGCTCGGCCGCCCCCTTCTGGTTTTCAGTTCCGTGCCGCAAATTTCCTGGCAAAGCATCATTAAACAAATCCTGGACTTCTTCGGCGCGTTGATCCTTTTGCTCCTGCTTTTCGTCATCCCGGTCATTCCCCTGATTATGATCTGGATTAAACTGGCCTCCCCGGGGCCGATTCTCTTCAAACAACAACGTTCCGGTCTCAATGGCGCACCCTTCACGCTCTACAAATTCCGCACCATGATCACCAATGCCGAACAATTCAAACTAGAACTGGAGGCGATGAACGAAATGCGCGGCCCCGTTTTCAAGGTCACCAACGATCCCCGTGTCACCCGCCCCGGAAAATTTCTCCGCCGCTACAGTCTCGATGAATTGCCGCAGCTTTGGAACGTCCTTCGTGGCGAAATGAGCCTTGTCGGACCCCGCCCCCTGCCGGTGGATGAAGTCCGGCGCTTCAACGATTTTGCCCATCGCCGCCGCTTAAGCGTCAAGCCTGGCCTCACGTGTCTGTGGCAAGTCAGCGGTCGCAACCAAATTTGCGATTTCAAGGAATGGGTCCGGCTCGACCTCGAATATATTGACAACTGGTCTCTCTGGCTTGACCTGAAAATCCTCCTCAAAACGGTTCCCGTGGTTCTCGTCGGGACCGGAGCCAAATGAGGTCCGCCACTCCGCTTATTCGTTGAATCGTTTGCTCCTTTCCTTATCCTTGCGAGCGACGATTCATGCAATTTGACACCTGATGAAAACCAGCCAACCTACCTCCGTTGTCACCGGCGCCGCCGGTTTTCTCGGCTCGCACCTGACCGATTTGCTCCTCACGCGCGGGCACAAAGTTATCGGCTTGGACAATTTCGTCACCGGCAGCGTGAACAACATCTCGCATCTCGGTGGCAATCCCCGGTTCAAATTCATCCAGCAGGATGTCACGGAGTTTATCTTCCTCGATTGTCCGGTGGATTATGTCTGGCACTTTGCTTCGCCTGCCAGCCCAATTGACTATTTGGAACTGCCGATTCAAACGTTAAAAGTAGGATCCCTCGGCACTCACAAAGCCCTCGGCTTGGCGAAGAATAAGTCCGCGCGTTTCCTAATTGCCTCTACTTCGGAAATTTATGGCGACCCATTGGTTCACCCGCAAACCGAGGAATACTGGGGCAACGTCAACACGATCGGTCCTCGTGGCTGTTACGACGAAGCCAAACGCTTCGCCGAGGCGATGACCATGGCCTATCACCGTGAACACAAGGTTGATACGCGCATCGTCAGGATTTTCAATACCTATGGCCCGCGCATG